>NC_013520.1:1182500-1482500 GCF_000024945.1 Veillonella parvula DSM 2008 | reverse complement strand
ACAATGTACCGAACCAGTTGGCACTATTGTAGAGAACGTGTTATTTGGTACTTGGACACAGGATGAAACTGATTTGTTAAATGTAGGTAAAGCACAAGAACTGGTGTTAAGAGCGAAATTACCTTAGGGAGCAAAAGTGTAATGGACTATTTTGACTATTCATATAAACATAAATATATAGAGTTTAGCAGTAACATATATAGGGTTAGTACATATCATTACAACTGGCATGCAGAAACAGAAGTTTTTATCTTATTAAAAGGTAACGTTGAGATGAGTTGTAATGGTGCGGTTTTTACATTAGAACCTCTTGATGTTGTGATTATCTCTCCTCAAGTGGGGCACGCAACATTAGCTCTTGAAGAGGATACTATTGCTTTTGTTATTCATGTAGGTAATGAATTTTACCAACAGTATGACCCGGATTTTGGCATGTACCAGTTTGTTTTGCGTTCAGATGATAGTACGCGTCATAACGAATTCTTTACAACCTTACGCCATCATGCTGCTATGACGATGTTGTTGATGACTAAAGGTGAAAGCCCAGTACATCGAATGTGGATAGAACATCATTACTTAGCTTTAGCCGGTGATATATTTAGAGAGTTTGATCCGATTAAAAAGGTTCACGAAAATGCTAGACCTGGCAATATAAAACCAGCATCTTTTGATAAAATGATTGCCTATATTGATGAGCATTATGAGCAGAAAATAGAGTTAGAAGATATTGCTAAAATTGGAGGCTATAATATTGCCTATACATCGCAGTTTTTTAAACGGCAAATGGGGATTTCATTTGTTGAGTATGTATTGAGGTTAAGAATCCGTGACGCTACTGTTCGCTTAGCTAGTACGGATGAGGCTGTCGCAAGAATTGCAAGCGATTGTGGATTTGCAGATGTGAAAGCCTTTAATGTGGCTTTTAAAAAACACTTTAATATGACCCCCACAGAATATCGTAAGCAAGTCAAAAGCATTGGGCGTAAAACCATCTTACAAGATTGGAAAGAAATTATTTCTGTAGATAATCAAGATGTTCTTGATGTATTGCATTCATTCTTGTCGTATGAAGATGATTCTCGAGCTAAGAGTGAATTGGAATTTATGAGCAAAAAATTGGAATCTTTGAAAGAAAAGTTAGCTGATGTAGTAAAGGATTTATAAAGGTATTTTGTTATATCTCTATGGCAACTAGATTCTTATAGTAACTAATTCTTATAGTAGCTATATTCTTGTGATAAGAGTTTGGTAAGCAAATTATTTTGATGAATTTATGACACATATAGAAAGATTAGAATTGGGTAAATTTCTATATCAAGAAACCCTATAAAGTTATTGAAAAAGCACTACTGTTGATAAGTAGTGCTTTTTTATATGTGTTTTCTGGGTGAATTTATATATTAATACATTCAAAAAATACAGTAAATCAAGAGAAATCTATACTTTTCCGTTGATTTTACTATAAAAACTACCTTTTAATTTGGATAGTTATATTCACTAAACTGAGTAGAATATATCTCATCAGGAGTAAAAAAATTAGTAAGTTATAATTTTGGAGGATATATGAATCAAGTAAAATTTATGGAAAACGTAGGTAAAGTTGCAACTGTTACTGCTGTAGCTATGTATGTATCTTATTTCCCACAAATCATGCATAACCTTGCACACCCAGGTACTGGTGATTGGATTCAACCACTTGTAGCTGCAATCAACTGTACATTATGGGTAGCGTATGGTTTGTTTAAAGAACATAGAGATATTCCAGTAGCATTAGCCAATGCACCAGGTATCTTCTTTGGTTTAGCAGCGGCTATTACAGCGGTTATGTAATTTTAAGAATAGATATATAATGCTATAGAAGCATAAAACTATAATTTATTAATATATAAAATAAGATTACTGTTGACCGTTATTAATTATATATATCATAATGAATGCATCCCTTTGATTAATAAGGGGTGCATTTTTTATGTAAATAATTGAGAGGTATTTGTTTGATTTTATGAGGGGTGTTACGTTGTTATGGATTACTTTCACTATACCTATAAACACAATCATATAGATTTCAATAGTGATATATATAAGGTTAGTACATATCATTACAACTGGCACAGTGGCGTTGAAGTCTTGATCTTGTTAAAGGGCAGAATCGACATGAGTTGTAATAGTGAGGTTTTTACAATGGAATCTCTTGATACCATTATTATTTCCCCTCAAGTAGGTCATGCTACGTTGGCCTTAGAGGAGGATACAACAGCTCTTGTTATTCATGTAAGTAAGGAGTTTTTCCAATACTTTGATCCTAACTTCGGCATGTACCAATTTGTATTGCGCTCAGATAAAACTAATAGGGATAATGAATTCTTTACGTCCTTACGTTATCTTGCGGCACAAATGATGTTGTTAATGGTGAATAGTGAAAGCCCTGATCGTCAATTATGGTTGGAGAGTCACTTTTTAGCCATGACGAGTGATATATATCGTGAAATTGATGCGGTTAAGACTATCCCTATACATACAAAGCCTGCTGATATGACTGTAGCTACCTTTGATAAAATGATTGCCTATATTGATGAAAACTATAAGCAGAAGATAGAGTTAGAAGATATTGCTAAAATAGGCGGTTATAATGTGAACTATACATCTCAATTTTTTAAACGCCAATTAGGGGTTTCCTTTTTAGAGTATTTGTTGCGGTTGAGATTACGAGAGGCTACAGTTCGTTTAGCTAACTCTGAAGATGGAGTAGCACATATTGCGAGTAGTTGTGGCTTTGCAGATATTAAAGCCTTTAATGTGGCCTTCAAGAAACATTTCCATACAACACCATCTGAATATAGAAAGCAAGCAAAAGAGATGGGGCGTAAGACAAAATTACATGATTGGAAGGAAATTATTTCTACTCAGGAAGAAGATATTATAGACATTTTACAAACTTACTTACCATATCAAGATGTCTCTATCGATAAGAATAGATTAGATGAGGCTAATCAAAAGTTACAGGATGTTAGAGACCAACTTGAGATGGTTGTAAAAAGATTACAATCATAATTTTCATTCTTATAATAACTTGTAATTAGCTATAATTTCATGATTTTGAAAATTAAATTAGGTGGATATACAATCATTAGGTATAGGTGATTTTGTATATTTGTTAATCCTATTAAAATATATGGTGAAAGAGCACTACGTTCTGATGATAGTGCCCTTTTTTTTATAATCATATAGGTGAAATTGTATATTTTTAATGGGTTAAAAGAAAATAATTAAGGAAATTTTGTATGTGTTTGACAGACTTTCACCAATAAAAATCAACTTGTAAATTGGATAGTTATATACTGAAAAAAGAGTAGAATAGAATCATCGAAAGGAGCTAAGGTTCCGAAACAGAAATAATCACGTCTTAAATATTGAAGTCTTTTTGGAGGTTTGCGATGAGTACGAAGGAACAACAAGTACAAGAAATGACAAATAAGATAGCTAATTTCATTTCTTATATGGCAAAGGTATTGCCTGATGATGTACAAGAAAAAATTCATGAATTGGCACAGGATGAAAAAAATCCTATGGCCAAATCTATTTATGAAACAATGCAACATAATATGGATTTAGCAGCTCAGCTTAATCGTCCTTCTTGTCAAGATACTGGTGTATTACAATTTTGGGTAAAGGTTGGATCTAATTATCCCTTACTAGGAGAATTAGAAGATATTCTAAGAGAAGCAACTTATAAGGCTACACAAGAGGCTCCATTACGATTGAACTGTGTAGAAACTTTTGATGAGTTTAATACTGGTAAAAATATTGGCCTCACTGCACCTTATATTCACTGGGATATCATTCCTGGTTGCGATGATGTAGAAATCTTCCCTTATATGGCTGGTGGCGGGTGTTCCTTGCCAGGGTCAGGTAAAACATTGATGCCAGGCGAAGGCTATGAAGGTGTTGCTAAGTTTGTTCTTGATTTGATGACAAGCTATGGATTGAATGCGTGTCCTCCACTATTGGTAGGTGTAGGGATTGCTACAACTATTGATACCGCTGCTGGATTATCTAAAAAAGCATTAATGCGCCCTGTATCTTCAAAAGCACCTAATGAAAAAGCGGCTTATATGGAACAATTGTTAGAAGATGGAATTAATAAGATTGGTATTGGACCTCAAGGTATGGGTGGGGATAAAACTGTTTTAGGTGTGAACATTGAACATGGTACACGTCATCCATCTGTTATTTCTTGTGCTGTTAGTGTAGGTTGTTGGAATCATCGTCGCGGCGATCTCGTATTTGACAAGGATGGTAATTGCACAGTTAAATCTCATAAAGGAGTGACATTATAATGGCTAAGAAAATATTAACTACACCTATTCAACAATCTGATTTAGCAGGCATTAAGCCAGGCGATGTGATTTATTTGACTGGGCATATTACAACCTGTCGTGATATAGGGCATCGTCGTGTGGTAGAAGAAGGTAAAACGTTACCGGTTGATGTTAAAGATGGGGCTATACTTCATGCAGGTCCAATTATTCGTACTATAAGCGATAATGAATTTGAAGTTGTATCTGTAGGACCTACTACATCTATGAGGATGGAAAAATACGAATATGAATTTGTTAAAAAGACAGGTGTACGTCTCATTGTAGGTAAAGGTGGCATGGGTCCTGAAACAGCACGTGCCTGCAAAGACTTTGGTGCACTACACTGTGTGTTCCCTGCAGGTAATGCGGTTCTTGCTGCTACAGAAGTCGAAAAAGTAGAATCTGCTAATTGGCGTGAATTAGGTATGTGTGAGACTTTGTGGACTTTTAAGGTTAAAGAATTTGGTCCGCTTATCGTATCCATTGATGCAGACGGTAATAACTACTTTGAAAATAAAAAAGTAGAATACAATGCGAAGAAAGAAGAAGTGTTAGAAGAGATTTATAAACACGTAGGTTTCATCAAATAATAAGATAAGAATAGCGATTTCTTTATATTATGAATAACTTTATAACTTGTAAATATATCTATATGAGAAATAATTATTAATAATATTGTTTTGTGATTTACAGCGTATCTTCATATAGATATACTATAAGAGTATGACTACCATGAAAGGAATTCTCATGGATTATAGTATTGCTATTACACTGGGATTTCTTGTATTTGCAATCGTAATGTTTGCATTGGAGAAAATTCCATTGTCTATTACGGCTATGATTGTGGCCGTTGGATTACATCTTTCTGGTGTATTAACTGCAACGGAAGCTTTTAAAGGTTTCGTTGACTCTAATGTTATTTTGTTTATCGCTATGTTTATTATCGGCGCTGCTTTCTTTGAAACAGGTGTAGCTGTTGATGTTGGTAACGTTGTTAATAAATTTGCTAAAAATGAAACTATCCTTATTATTGCTATTATGATGCTTACAGGTATTATGTCCGGCTTCTTATCTAATACAGGTACTGCAGCGGTTATGATTCCTGTTGTTATTGGTATTTGTAAAAAGGGTGGTTTTAACCAAACTAAATTCTTAATGCCAATCGTATTTGCCGCTGCTATGGGGGGAAATATTTCTATGATTGGCTCTCCTGGTAATATGATTGCAAATTCTAATTTGCAAGAAGCTGGCCTTGGATCCTTTAGTTTCTTTGCTTATGGTGAAGTAGGTTTACCTATGCTTATCGTAGGTACTTTATTCTATGCATTCATTGGTAAAAGATTCTTACCTGAGGTTCCAACACGTGAACCTGATCCAAATTATCAAAAAAATGCTGATTTCAGTCATGTTCCAGTTTGGAAAAAATGGGTAGCTGGTTTGGTATTGGTGTTGACTATCGCTGCTATGATTTTTGAAAAACAAATTGGTGTATCCTTAGCGGTTAGTGCCTGGGTAGGTGCACTTGTTATCGTAGCGACAGGAGTTATTACCGAAAACGAAGCAGTTAAGTCTATCGATATGAAGACAATTCTACTATTTGTAGGTTCCTTAGCTCTTGGTACAGCAATGGTAAAATCTGGGGCAGGTGCATATATTGCAAATCTTATTGTTGATGCTTTGGGGGATACACCTAATCCATTGGCATTATTAGCGGTACTTTTCTTCCTATCAGTATTTATGACAAACTTTATGTCCAATACAGCAGATGTTGCATTGCTAGCTCCAATCGGATTGTCTTTAGCATCTCAATTAGGTTTTGATCCTAAGGCGATTCTTGTTGCAATCGTAATTTCTAGCTCTCTTGCGTATGGTACACCTATAGGGATGCCTGCGAATACTATGGTATATAATGTAGCTGGTTATAGTTTTAAGGACTATGTGAAAGCCGGCGTACCGTTAATTGTAGTATCTGCAATTGTATCTTTAGTATTGTTACCGATTTTGTTCCCGTTTAACCCGTAATTATATAAAGGTTAGTCATACAAAACCGTCACCATAGGTGGCGGTTTTATTTTTGTACTATTGGGAGAGAATATTTTAGTAATAAGTTAATATAATGTATAGATAGGTAAGAATTGATTAGACATAAGGGCTACTTTCATATATAATAGATTACTGTAGTTGTACAAATATACATCTACAGTAGACATTGAATGTGGTTTCATAGTTGTTATATAGTTTTGAGCTGGCCATGGTGCCGAGGAGGCTTTATGTTAAGCGATATTGAGATTGCCCAACAGAATACAATGGAGAAGATTCAGGTTATTGCCGATAAATGTGGTTTAACACCTGATGATATTGAACAATATGGTCATTATAAAGCGAAAATTTCCTTTGATGCCATTCGCCGTTTAGAATCTAAGCCAGATGGTAAATTGGTGTTAGTCACAGCAATCACGCCAACACCAGCCGGGGAAGGTAAGTCTACAACGAGCATTGGTCTCGTACAGGGGCTACAAAAAATCGGTAAAAATGCAATTGCTACATTACGTGAGCCATCCTTAGGACCTGTTTTTGGGATTAAAGGTGGTGCAGCAGGTGGTGGTTATGCTCAAGTTGTACCTATGGATGACATCAACCTTCACTTTACAGGTGATATGCATGCTATTACAGCGGCTAACAATTTATTATCCGCTATGATCGATAACCATATCCATCAAGGTAATGAATTGCAAATCGATTTGCGTCAACTATCTTGGACACGTGTTCTAGATATGAATGATCGTGCTCTTCGCAATGTGACAGTTGCACTTGGTGGCAAAGTATGTGGATTCCCTCGGGAAGATCATTTTATGATTACCGTTGCTTCTGAAATCATGGCTATTCTTTGCTTAGCTAAGGATTTAGAAGATTTGAAAGAACGGTTTGGTCGCATCGTTATCGGTTGTAACTTAGCAGGTGATCCTGTTTATGTTCATCAACTTGGTTGCCAAGGGGCAATGGCGCTTCTCATGAAAGATGCTATCAAGCCAAATCTCGTACAAACATTGGAACATACACCAGCCATTGTTCACGGTGGTCCCTTTGCAAATATCGCTCATGGTTGTAACTCCATTGTAGCTACAAAACTAGGACTTAAGCTTGGTGATATCGTAGTTACGGAAGCGGGCTTTGGCGCTGACTTGGGTGCTGAAAAGTTCCTTGATATTAAATGCCGATACGGCGATATTTTCCCTGATGCAATCGTTATCGTAGCTACATTACGAGCTCTTAAAATGCATGGTGGTGTACCAAAACAAGAGTTGAATACAGAAAATGTTGAAGCTGTAACTAAAGGTTTCAGCAACTTACAAAAAGCAATTGAAAACATGCGTTATTTCAATGTGCCTGTATTAGTGGCAATCAATAAATTTGCTAGCGATACAGATGCAGAAATTGCTGAGTTGACTCGCCTATGTGATGAGTTTGGCGTGCCTGTAGAGCTTAATGAATGTTGGGAAAAGGGTGGCGAAGGCGGCACTGATATGGCAAAAAAAGTCGTAGAGTTACTTGAAGGTCCTAAGCCAACACCTAAATTCGTATATGATTTGGAAGATAGTTTAGAGGATAAAGTTAATAAAATCGTTAAAACTATTTATGGTGGCGATGGAGTTATCTTTACGGACAAAGCCAAAAAGCAAATTAAACAATTAGCAGATTGGGGACTGGATCGTTTGCCTGTATGTATGGCGAAAACGCAATATTCCTTATCTGATAATCCAGCATTATTAGGGGCTCCAACAGGATTCACTATTACTGTATCCGATATTCGTGTTGCCAATGGGGCAGGCTTTATTGTATGTCGTACAGGTGATGTAATGGTAATGCCAGGCCTTCCTAAACGTCCTGCTGCTCTTAATATGGATATTGAAGCAGACGGCACAATTAAAGGCTTATTTTAATAGATATTGTTTATAGTAGAACGTTTCTTAACTGGAGATTTATAGTGTCTGCTATAATTAGTTATATTTTTTATTGTGTTCAATATTTGTAGATTTTTATAGTAATTACAAAGCGATAACAAGACATATCTTGTTATCGCTTTTACATGAGGTCTTGTTATGAAATTGGTGGAACAACGAGTGATAGATTTTGTGGCTGCTACTGCATCTAAAGAGCCAACGCCAGGTGGTGGTGCTATTGCGGCATTGACTGCTGCGACGGGAGCGGCTTTAGCAGAAATGGTAGCAAACCTTACATTTGGTAAAAAAGGTTATGAAGCGGTTCAGAACGAAATGGAGGAGCTTCAAGCTAAAGCAGAAGCGATTCGCGAGCGCATGCTCGAATTATCTCAAGCTGATGCAGATGTATTTAATATCTTTATGAACGTCTTAGGATTGCCAAAGAATACAGATGAAGAAAAGGCTGCGCGTACAGCTGCTATTCAACAAGCTTACAAAGATGCTGCTATGGTACCTTTTGAAATTGGAGAATTAGCGAATCAAATATTTGATTTAGCAGAACTAGCCTCTCGTAAGGGGAATCAAAACCTTATTACAGATGGTATTATTGCGGCTATTAATGCGCGTGCTGCGGTGAAATCGGCCTTTTTGAATGTGCGTATTAATTTATCTGGCATTAAAGATGAAAGTTTTGTAGCAGAACTAATATCTAAGATGCATGTCATTGAAAAAGATCTTGATGTTAAAGAGTCGGCTATCATAGGGTTATATAAATGATAAAACATTATAATATAAATCGAATAATATAACCGAGCGAATCATAAAAGTTCGGGAAATAATAAAAAGAGAACCTATTAATATAATATATATAATAGGTTCTCTTTTTTCTATTGTTATAATCCGAACGATAGTGTAAAATAAACGGGTGATATTTCGAGATTTTATGTAGGAGACATTATGACAGATCAAAAACAAATGAATACGGTCGATAGCATGCTGCCCATACCACAGCTCTTTGCCTTTGGTTTACAGCATGTACTTGCCATGTATGCTGGAGCTGTTGCGGTACCGATTATTGTGGCACAGGCGATGAATTTACCGGTGGAGGACTTGATTCGCCTTATTACAGCAGACTTGTTTACCTGCGGCATTGCGACCTTAATTCAAACATTAGGCTTCGGTAATATAGGTGGGCGTATCCCTATGATCCAAGGTGTTACCTTTGCATCTGTCGGACCTATGACTATGATTGGGGCACAGCATGGTATGACTGCCATTTACGGTGCCATTATTGTAGCAGGTCTATTTACTTTTATAGTAGCTCCATTCTTTAGTCGTCTAATTCGACTGTTCCCCCCTGTTGTAACGGGAACCATAATTACTCTTATTGGGATTAACTTAATGCCAGTTGCCATTAATTGGATGGGGGGCGGTGTAGGAAATCCAGAATTTGGAAGCTATACAAACATAGGACTTGGGTTTCTTACGTTCTTAATTGTTGTATTTGTATACAAGTTTGCTAAAGGTTTCTTAAGTAATCTTTCTGTATTAATCGGTTTGATCGCAGGCACAGCAATTGCCTTTGCAATGGGGGTTGCTAATTTTGATGAAGTTGGTCGATCTCAATGGGTTGCTTTCATTGAACCATTCTATTTTGGTTTGCCAACCTTTGACTGGGCTTCTGTATTATCTATGATTATCGTCATGCTCGTTGTCATGGTAGAGACGACAGGTGATAGTATTGCTATTGGTGAAATTGTGGATAAGCCAATAGGTCGAAAAGAATTAGCCTCTGTTATTCGTGCCGATGGTATCTCTACTTTAATAGGGGGAATTCTTAATAGTTTCCCATATACAGCCTTTGCTCAAAATGTAGGACTTATTGCGGTTACAGGTGTTAAAAGTCGCTTTGTAGTAGCTGCATCTGGAGTAATCTTAATTTTGTTAGGTTTATTCCCTAAGTTAGCCGCTATTGTTGCTAGTATACCAAATGCAGTACTCGGTGGTGCTGGCATTGCTATGTTTGGCATGATTGTTGCTAGCGGTATTCGCTCTCTTGGTAAGGTTAGTTTTGATGGTAATCATAACTTAATGCTTGTTGCTATTAGCATTGGAGTGGCTATGATTCCCATTGCGGCACCAAACTTTTATGCTAATTTCCCTGATTGGGCACAAATTATTTTAAAATCTGGCATTACTTTTGGTAGTATTACGGCAATCTTGCTTAACTTATTACTCAATGGTGTTAATCATGGCGATGAAATTCAAGAAATGGGTCGTCGCTAAATAATACATACGAGAACTCTGTTCCTATAGAATAGAGTTCTTTTTAGTGATTAAATTCACAGGGAAAATGTATGAATACTATGCTATAATATATAGATAATTGTAGAACTATTTTGTGATACTTTCATAAATAGGAATACTAGTCTGTATTTACAATTAAGTGTTTATAAAAAGTTATGTATATGGAATGTTCCCATAAGAAGGGAAGGGGCACGTGGCAGACGGAAAGATTATTGCTATCTCCATTAGTGAGAAAAAAGGGCAAAAAAAACATAATATTGAATCCGCCAATCTCATTGTAGATCATGGGATGGAAGGCGATGCACATGCAGGCAATTGGCACCGCCAAATCAGCTTGCTTGGCATTACGAGTATTGAACATATGCGGGCACAAGGGGCAGATGTAAAACCTGGTGATTTTGCTGAAAACATTACAGTAGAAGGTATGGTTCTTTATGAATTAGCTGTAGGGACTCACTTACAAGTAGGGGCTGATGTTATTCTTGAAATTACTCAAATTGGCAAGGAATGCCATCATGGTTGCGAAATCATGAAACAAGTTGGTTCTTGCATTATGCCTACACAAGGTATCTTTGGTAAGGTTCTTAAAAACGGTACGATTCGCGTAGGTGATAAAGTATCTATTATTAAATAATTTTGAATTGGTAAACGAGGTGTGTTATGAAAGACGCATGGGGCCGTACAATTGAATATGTACGTCTGTCGCTGACAGATGCGTGTAATTTTTGTTGTCCCTACTGTCGACCTGCAGAAATTACGCCTCAAAGTCAAACACAACTATTGTCTGTTGATGAGTGGATGAAAATATTAGGAGCTTTCCATCATATTGGTGTGAAAGCAGTACGCCTTACAGGTGGTGAGCCATTACTCTATCCTCATATTGAAGAGCTACTAAGTCGTATCAAAGAATCAGGTTGGTTTGAAGATATTTCTATGACTACCAATGGAAGTCTATTAGCCTCTCGAGCGCAACGGTTGAAAAAACTTGGCTTAAATCGTGTAAATATCAGTTTGGACTCTCTTGAAAGTGAAGCCTTTGCTACCTGTGTAGGTAAAGATGGTCAACTTGAGTCTGTGCTAGATGGCATACGTAGTGCTATTAATGCTAACTTTAAATCCGTTAAGATTAATACCGTTTTATCCCGTTATTGGTCTGATGATGAAGTTAAGGCTTTGTTGCAGTATGTAGAGAAATGGCCTGTTGTATGGCGGTTCATTGAATACATGCCGTTTCAAGGTGACGCATTTCATGGCCCTACCTTTGATGAATGGAAGGCTCAATTAGAACGCGTTAGTGGTGGATCTCTCACAGAGGTTCATTCTATTTATGGCTTTGGACCAGCTACATATTTGGCACTACCTAGTGGTAAGGCCGTAGGCTTTATTTTTTCTATGTCTCATAGTTATTGTGATACATGCAATCGTGTGCGCCTTACATCTGATGGTCAAATGCGATTGTGCTTGTTGCGAGATGATGAGGCTGACCTTGTATCGCTCGTACGCAATGGTGCCTCAGAAGAGGGTTTAGCTAAGCATATTGAACGTGCTTTGCAACGAAAACAAGAACGACATGATGGTATAGGCATGGAGCAACCAGAACGACCAATGTGGCGAATCGGAGGGTAGTATGGGATTTTTTGATTTTTTAAAACCAAGATCAAAGGAAAATATTGAATCATGCTGGCCTGGAGGCAAGATGCTTCAAGTCCATATAGAATACGATACACAAGAGTCTGTTTTTACCTATTTTGGTCGTTATGGTTTACAGTTTAGCGTTCCTAAGTCTAATTTAACGAATGTTATTGTTAAAGAAGTAAGCCGCACTCATAGTGTGCTCCAACTATATAGTGGTGAAGATTGCGTCGGAACTAGTGATTTGCTCCCTACTGAGGCCTGTAATACTATGAAAGATTGGGTATTACAATATTAATAATATGAATGTTGATATTTTATAGGAGTGTAATAAATTTTCTTTACATTCCTATAAAATAAGCATATAATTATTCATGTCATGGACCACTAGCTCAGCTGGCAGAGCACCTGACTCTTAATCAGGGTGTCCAGGGTTCGAACCCCTGGTGGTCCACCAGAGTAAAGAACTCACATTTGGTGTGAGTTCTTTTTTTGTGTAAATATTTTTCTTTTAGCTTTTTACATATCTTTTTAGCCTTTATATAGTTATTTACATGGTTAAAATACGTTGTGGATTAATCCTATTTTTCTCAAACGAGTAGTCATTGATTCAATTAAGTTTATAAACTTTAACATTAATAGAATATAGTATTGATACAATATAATATATTTTATAGACAGTAAAACTATAATAGCTTATGATGGTTTTATAATAGTTTTTCTCATTAGGAGGTACCAAATGGCAGTAGATGTTTCTAGAACACAAGATGTGTATAAAGATGCTGGCCAAAGTGTCAACTTCACCACTTTGTTATTAAACCGTAAAGATCATGAGGCAGAGCTTGAAGTGATTCAAGATATGGCAGATCGTATTCAAGCCATTAAACGTTCTGTTAGTATTCGTGCTAATGGGGAAGGTTTGGGCATTGCTTTTGGCTTTAGCCGTAAGGCATGGGATTATTTGTTCCCTAATGCACCGGTACCAAAAGAGTTAGAAGACTTCCAAGGCATAAAAGGTGATAAACAAGATGTACCAGCTGTAGCAGCTGACTTATTTTTGCATGTCCGCTCTAATGATGAATCTGTTACGTATACTGTAGTAGATCAAATTATGGAGTTCTTACGCCCTATTACATCTGTTGTAGATGAAACCCATGGCTTCCACTACGAACAAGGTCGTGCGATTATTGATTTCGTTGATGGTACGGAAAACCCTGTTGGCCAAGAGGCTGTAGAGTGGGGCGTTATTGGAGATGAAGATCCTGAATTTACTAATGGCTCTTATGCATTTGCACAGAAATATGAACATGATCTTGATGCATGGCGTGCACTTCCTACAGAAATGCAAGAAAAATTCATTGGTCGTCGCAAATTTAGTGATATCGAATTGGAGGATGATGAAAAAGATCCGGCAGCTCACAATGTAGTGGCTCAAGATAATCGTGATGATGAAGAACACAAAATCGTTCGTATGAATGTTCCATTTGCCCAACCAGGACATGGCGTACGTGGTACATATTTCATCGGTTATGCTCGTTACTGGGATGTAACTAAAACAATGCTTACCAATATGTTTACGCAAAACGATAAATTGCTTGATTACTCCAAACCTATTACTGGCATGTTATTCTTCATCCCATCTCTTGATACATTGGATGCTATTGCGGAAGGTGAACTATAACCGAATTCTGATTAATATTGGAAAGCTGTATATTCACTTAATTAGTTAGTAATATTTGGTTTTATTTACTAGATTAAAAATTTATTATATAATTCTATAGAAAGCGCCCCAAGTGGGCGCTTTTATGCTATAATAAATCTATTAAACTCGTAAAAATCCATTGTAGTTATGAATGAGGTATTCCATGAATTATACTAGCACCCGAGGTACCGTTGCGGTAAATGAAACATATGCATTGTTGCACGGCTTAGCAGAGGATGGTGGCCTATATGTACCATCTTTATTTCCTACAAACTGCTTAACTTACAATGATGTGAAAGATAAAAACTACCAAGAAGTAGCAGCCGTTGTTTTAGCAAAGTTGTTTCCATGCTTTTCCGAAGCTCATTTAAATGAAATGATTAATTCTGCTTACTGCGATGCTAATTTCAGCACCCGCGATATTGCACCATTACACTCTTTATTGGAAAAGGTTTCCGTATTGGAACTATTCCATGGCCGCACACAAGCTTTCAAAGATATGGCCTTGTCCTTATTCCCATATTTGTTAGTGGCAGCTAAAGAGGCGGAAGGTGAGAAAAAAGAGGTTCTTATCTTAACGGCTACCTCTGGTGATACTGGTAAAGCGGCTCTTGAAGGCTTCAAGGATGTACCGGGAACTCATATTCAAGTATTCTATCCAACTGATGGCGTTAGTCCTATGCAAGCGGAACAAATGCAAAAACAAGAAGGGGAGAATGTTAATGTTACGGCTATTCATGGTAACTTTGACGATGCTCAGCAATTCTTGAAGCGCCTCTTTGTTGATAAAGCGACTGCTGAAGAGGTTGCTGAAAAAGGGGTTATGTTCTCCAGTGCGAATTCTATCAATATTGGTCGTTTAGCTCCACAAGTAGTTTACTATGTAAATGCCTATGCTGAACTGGTTGCACAAGGTGCAATCCATGAAGACGAAGCTTTCAACGTTGTAGTTCCAACAGGTAACTTCGGTAATATCTTGGCTGCTTACTATGCTAAAAAAATGGGGATTCCTATCGGCAAATTGATTTGTGCATCTAATCAAAATAACGTACTTACTGACTTCTTTGAAAACGGTACCTACGATATGAACCGCCCATTCTATACGACGATTTCTCCATCTATGGATATTCTTGAATCCTCTAACTTTGAACGATTCTTATATTATATTTCTGGTGAAGATAGCGAACGTACAGTAGGATGGATGAAAGATCTTAAAACAACAGGCAAATTAACTGTTAATGAAGAAGAGTTCAAACGTGTTAAGACTGATTTTGCTGGTGCCTATGTAGATGATGAAGAAACGAAAGCAATCATTGAACAAGTATACAATTCTTACGGTTATGTAATGGATCCTCACACGGCAGTTGCTATGGGGGCGTATATGAAGGAGTTGGAGAAGCATCCTGAAGATGGCGCTCGTCATACAGTGATTGCATCTACAGCACATCCATTTAAATTTCCTACACCAATCTGTGAGGCATTGGATATCAAGGTGGGCGAGACTCCTTATGAAAGCTTAGATAATATCTCTGCTGTAACGGGTGTTGCCTTCCCTAAACAATTGGAAGCCTTACAATCCAAACCATTGCGCTTTACAAAAGCAATCGACAAAGAGAATATGAAACAAGAAATCTTAGATTTTGTAGATACATTCTCTAAATAATACAATGCCGCCTTTCCTTAGAAGGGCGGCATATCTATATGTTTTTTATTGAGTAATCATTTTTTATTGATTAACCAATTAAATTCATTTTCTCATTAAATTAACATTCATCATATATGATATGGAATTTTGTTAGTATGTATTGATGTATTCATTATTTATAGAAATATGGGTTTATAATTATATAGAGAAATATAATTATAGGAGGGGCTATGGCTAAAAAGGGCCTTATATATGCATTGTTATCCGCACTTTTATTTAGTACGATGAATGTATTTGTAAAACTGTTAGGGACAAATATTCCACCTGGGGAGATCGCTTTTGCCCGTGGGTTCTTTGGGACTGTTGCGGTGCTCATTATTATGTATGTGAAGGGCATCCGTTTTTCAAAAGAGGATCGGGGGCTCCTCGTCATGCGTGGCTTATACGGCGGTTTTGGTATGGTATGTAATTTCATAGCATTGGTACACATAAAATTATCTGATGCAACAATTCTATTTCAGACGACAGGAATATTTGTTTTTATCTTTAGTGCTCTGTTTCTGAAGGAATCGATACCTAAAGGGGCTGGCAAATGGCTTGGAGTCATTTTGATTGCTGTCTTAGTAATGGTAAATCCTTTTAGTTATGAATCATTTTCTTGGTATGCATTGGTAGCAATTTTAGGTGCTGCTCTAGCTGCGGCGGCCTATACGACGATACGAACTATTAGTAAACGCGGAAAACATAGTAATTTTGAAATCATGGCCTATTTCATGATTACTGGCATGATTGCGGGCCTCGTCACTACTGATAAGCTCGTTATGCCTCAAGGTACAGATTGGCTCATTATCTTCGCTATCGGTGGTATTAGTGTAGTGGCTCAGTTTTTCTTGACTGGCGCCTTTGTTACGACCAATGCTGTAGTGGCTCAATTCTTGCAATACGTTGGCGTATTTATTAGTTCCTTCTATGGGTTCTTGATCTTTGGTGAAAGCTTATCCATAGCAACAGTAGGAGCTGGTATTGCTATGTTTATATCCTCTGTCATGTTGGCGCGTCTTAAAGAACAGAGTGGTCCATTAAGAGAGGGCAAGGTTATAGAGGATAAAATTAAATAAATGTCGAATATATACAGTATCAGACTGTATATGACAGTGGGGGTGCTGATTACATTCGTGATTGGCACCTTTTTACATAAAAGATAAAATACAGGGGTATTAGTTAGTGATTTATTGTAATGAAATATACTAGAGCTTTTTCATTTTGAAAGTAGCTACAGACGGAGGAGCTATGTATATAAAATGGATGCATATTGAAAACTATAGGAACTTAGCGGATGTAACGTTGAGCTTTCACAATGATATTAATTATTTTGTCGGTGAGAATTCGGTAGGTAAGTCTAATTTTCTAGATCTCTTAGAAATTATCATGGAGTGTCATGGGTTCATTGAAAGTGATTTCACGGATGTAAACAAGCCTATCCGCATTGATTTTGAAATATCTTTGGGTGAGTTAAATTATAAAAGTATGTATACTGCTGATGAAGGCCCCACCTACCGTTTACGACTTGAACAAGTTGTACAAGAGGTATATCCACGATTATACAGAGTCACTGATGCAGGGATTGAACCTATGCCGTTATCTATGATTCGTCATGCCTTATATGTGTGTCATCGCGATACATCAGAGCAAGAGCTATTTTCTATACCCTCTGCTGTATATGTTGAATTAGGACATCTCTTACAAGCTTATGTATCTCGATTAGAAATGGCGACTGATGATTTGCAGCGTGAAATTGTCAGTTTACGCAAGGATTTAGATCCCTATTGTATGCTCAATATTCAACACCTTATAGAGGTGTTGTCTACATCTTCTGCTATAGAACGCAAGTATTCTGCTGATAATGTGCGTTTAATAATGGCTGTAGCTCTTAAAATTTTAGCTCAAATTTATATGAAGGTGAGTAGTGCGACTACAAATCTAGAAGCTTTACTTGTATATGATGGAAAAGGTCGCAAGTTTTTACCAATCTTTATCAGTGTGGATGAGCCAGAGTTACATTTAAGCCCTTATTTGCAACGCGCTGTGCTCAATTATTACCGCCAAATTGCAACTAATGAAAATGAAGAGTTTTTAGCATTGCTGCGAGATATTTTTAAAATAGATGGATTATTAGGACAGCTCTTTGTGGTTACTCACAGTACGGATGCACTAGTTGACGATTATCGTCATATTATTCGGCTTTATCGGGATGAAAATAATATGGTCTGTGCAGCGTGTGGAGTTACTTTCAATTTCCCTAAAGAGGTAGAGAAACACTTGATTATGCATTTTCCTGAGGCAAAAGAGGCTCTATACGCTCGGTGTATTATCATCGTAGAAGGAGAGACTGAGTACGGTAGCTTTACAGGCTTTGGTAAAAAATTAGGCGTGGACTTTGACTATTTTGGAATCTGTCTTATCAATGCTCGGGGCGAGTCCTCTATCAGTAAATTGCAAAAATTGTTTAATAGATTCTCTATTCCTACAGTAGCGCTCTATGATCGCGATGTAGAGGGAAAATATGCAAAAGCACATAGCAATATATTTTACACACAGGAAATTTGTTTTGAAATGGATTTTGTATCATATTTGCTTGCGATGCACAAGCGTTCCATAATGGATGCCATCATCAAGGACATTATTGATGACGCTCGTCCGATGGTAACAAAGGATATGGCGCGGCGTGGTTATGCTAAATTAGGTATTACTAAAAGCCAAATTGTACAACGATGTTTACCAAATATTTCGGATCGTAAGTTGGATGATTTACATATCTATTACTTCTCTTGGTTCTTTGCTAATAAAGGAGTAATTGTAGGGCGACGTATTAGTCAATTTTTAGATGCTTCTATGATACCACCTGCATTTATTGCAGTAATAGAGCGTGCTAAACTTCTTTCGCTAGGCTTAGGTTAATGGAGTAATACATTACTACTTCTAATTAATAGAGTCTGACCAAAGTTTGGTTAGACTCTATTTTTTCGAAGGTAATATAGCATTTTAGAGTGTAGGCATAGGAAATATGGTGTAAAAAATACGTATAATAAGTGATTTATTACAATAATAGATAGAATTATGAAAAACTATATTAACTAAATTTTATAAACTACATCGAAATTTCTTGACATCTTTTTATCTTTATTTTATGATTAGTACTGTTATTAATGCATTCTCAATTAAACGTATCTAGGAGTATGAAAATGAAAGACTTTTTAAATGACTTTAAAGCATTTGCTTTCAAAGGCAATATGATGGACCTAGCTATTGGTATGATTATTGGTGCTGCTTTCACAGCATTGGTTAATTCTGTTGTAAACAACCTATTCATGCCTGTTCTCAGTGTATTCACAGGTGGTATTGATTTTAGTAATTTGTACTTGCCATTGAGTACAGGTTCTAAAGATGCATTCATGGCTGGTGCTGATATTGCTACAGCTCGTGCAGCTGGATCTGTATTGCCATATGGTACATTTATTACTGATTTGATTCAATTCTTGATTTTGGCATTTGTTGTATTCTTGATGGTTCGTGGTTTGGCTAAAATGATGAAATCTGCGAAAGAAGAGGAAGTTGCAGAAGCACCTGCAACGAAAGAATGTCAATTCTGTAAATCTGAAATCAATATCAATGCAGTTAAATGCCCTAACTGTACTGCAGATTTGAACTAGTTCAAATTTAAATTATACATAAAAGGAGTGAGGTTTTGACCTTACTCCTTTTTGTTGTATTACGTTAGCTTTCTAGTATAAAATATAATTATAATATATAGAATTTTTTAGGGAGGGACATACATGGAAAAGAAACCTCTAGTAGTAGTAAATGGACTGGTTCGCAAAGATGCGATTGCATATTTAAAAGAGCATGTAGATGTGCGCCAATGGACTGAAAAAACAGTGATGCCTCGTGAGGTACTGAAGGAATGGCTCATTGATGCGGATGGTTTGTGGTGTGTACGACCTTTAGATGTAGATGGTGATCTTGTAAAGAATGCGCCAAATTTAAAGGTTATAGCACAAGCGGCCGTAGGTTATGATAATGTAAATATTGATGAACTAACAGCGGCAGGTATTCCTTATGGCAATACGCCAGGTGTTCTCAATGAAACGGTAGCAGAACTTGCATTTACGTTGATTGCCACGGCTAGTCGTCGTATTATAGAAAATGCTAACTTTGTAAAAGACGGTCGTTGGGCTCAAAGACCTTCTAATATTAAAGGTTTTGATTTAAGTCGTCGCACTCTTGGTATCATTGGCATGGGGGCTATCGGCGTATCCATTTCTCGACGTGCCCGTGCGTTTGGTATGACTGTTGTGTATCATAATCGTAATCAACGTTTGGATGATAAGATTCATAAGACTACTTATATGGAGTTAGATGATTTATTAGCCATTAGTGATGTAGTATGCGTTATGGCTCCATTGACAGATGAAACATATCATATGTGTGACGAGGCATTCTTCAAGAAAATGAAGAATACCGCTTTATTTGTTAATGTTGGTCGTGGACCTATAGTAGATACAAAGGCACTTATCAATGCCCTTAAAACGGATGAAATTGATTATGCAGCCCTTGATGTAACGGATCCAGAACCATTACCAGCGGATCATCCATTATTAGATGTAGAAAATTGCCTCATTGTACCACATATTGGTTCTTATACAGATCGAACTCGTTTAGATATGTCTATTTTGACAGCAGACAATATTATTGCTGGCGTTCATAAGAAACCTTTAAAAACATGTGTGAATGAAGAAGTAAATTATAAGAAACCTCAAATGGATGTAGAGTCTGCACTAGAAGAGCTTAAAAAGGCTGGCGTTGATTTAACTGATTTCGACTAAAAGTGGAAGACATTAAAAGATATGCGGTTTTATACAAAATATGGTAAAATAAAAGAATATTTTTCCTATGGAGGTAAGAACGTTGGAACATAAAGACATTGAAAAAGATGTAGCTCCTGAAGAAGTTGTATCTGTTAACTTTATTGAAGCTATTATCAACAAAGATAACGAAACTGGCAAATACGGTGGCCGTGTATTGACTCGCTTTCCACCAGAACCAAATGGTTACTTGCATATTGGACATGCTAAATCTATTTGCCTCAACTTTGGTATTGGTAAACAATACAATGGCTTAACAAATCTTCGCTTTGATGATACAAATCCTGTAAAAGAAGATGTCGAATATGTAAACTCCATCATGGAAGACGTTAAATGGCTTGGATTTGATTGGAATGAACAACCACGCTATGCATCTGATTATTTTGACAAAATGTATGAGTATGCTAAGAAATTAATCACCCTTGGCAAGGCTTATGTAGATGATCAAACTGCAGATGAAATTAAACAAAATCGCGGCGATTTCTCTACTCCTGGTGTCAATAGTCCATACCGTGATCGTAGTGTAGAAGAAAACTTGGCACTCTTCGAAGAAATGAAGGCTGGCAAGTATAAAGATGGGGAAAAGGTATTGCGTGCAAAAATCGACATGGCGCATCCTAATATCGTAATGCGTGATCCTGTTATTTATCGTATTGTAAATACAGAGCATCATAATACGGGTAATGAGTGGAAAATTTACCCTATGTATGATTTTGCCCATCCTATCGAAGATGCTATTGAACGCATTACGCATTCTATTTGTACATTGGAATTTGAAGTTCACCGGCCATTATATGATTGGGTGTTAGAGGAATGGGATGATACTGAAATTCCTCAACAAATTGAGTTTGCTCGCTTGAATGTAACTAAAATGGTTATGTCCAAACGTAAATTGCGTGCTCTTGTTGAGGCAGGCCTTGTAGCTGGTTGGGATGATCCTCGTATGCCTACTATTTCTGGTTTGCGCCGTCGTGGTTATACACCGGAATCTATTCGTGATTTCTGTGATCGCATTGGTGTAGCGAAGGCGGATAGCGTTGTTGATATTGCTTTGCTTGAGTTCTGTATCCGTGAAGATTTGAAACTCAAAGCTACACGCCCTATGGTAGTTATTGATCCTGTGAAAGTTGTTATTACGAACTATCCAGAAGGTCAAACTGAACTTTGCACAGTTGAAAACAATCCAGAAAATGAAGAGTTGGGTAACCGTGAAGTTGTATTCGGTCGTGAAATCTACATTGAACGCAATGACTTTATGGAAGAGCCAGTTAAGAAATTCTTCCGCTTGGCACCAGGTAAAGAAGTACGCTTAAAAGGTGCATACTTCATTACATGTACTGATGTTATTAAAGATGAAAATGGCAATATTACAGAAATACACTGTACATATGATCCAGAAACTAAGAGCGGTAGCGGTTGTACTCGTAAGGTAAAAGGGACATTGCACTGGGTTGAAGCATCTACTGCAGTAGATATTGAATCTCGCTTATATGATTATTTACTTAAAGAAGATTCGGATGGTAAAGACTTCTTGGGCGATTTCAACCATGACTCCTTACAAGTATTCCATAGTAAAGGGGAAGCATGTCTTGCTAATACTGTACCAGGAGACCATTTCCAATTCTTGCGTCAAGGTTACTTTGTAACTGATAAAGATAGCACACCAAATTATATCGTAATGAACCGTATTGTTGGTTTACGCGATAGCTGGGCTAAGGCACAAAAGAAATAATATAACGCTTATTTTATATTACTATAATGTTAAAGAACCGCTCCTTGGTGGGCGGTTCTTTAACACTGGGTTATTACTATAAATACTTTAATGACAATAGATGTCTAGAATAGCCTAAGCCATTGTTTGGCTTTAATCTCTAGATGTTGTATTGTTAGCTTATTATATTAAAGCTTTGATGAGGAAAAATATGAAGAAATTAGTATTACTTGCTACGGCAGCGGCTGTGTTGGCATCTGTGCCAGCTACTGGTTCTGCAGCAAATATCAAGTCCATTTTAAATAGAAGTCAAACTGTAACATATCAAGGTGTTAAATTGCCTGAAGGTGTTACTATGTATCAAAACAACCCTAAAGCATTATTTGCAGGGGAAGGGAAAAAAGACGTTAAATCTGTACTTCTTGAAGCAGGTGTATCTTCTGCAGATGTATATACATTAAATATTAAAACAGAAAACGAAATGCGATATGCTGTTTATGCTAATGTTGTATTAGGTAAACAATTATCTGGTCGTATGAGTGAAGCAAAACATATGAATACAGATTCTTCCTCAATTGGTGCATTGGTTGCTGCTATTAACAAGGGTGAGAGCCCTGCGCTTGGTACTTTTACGGTAATAAATCCATTAGTAAAACAAGGCAATGCCTATGAAGGTACATTGAAATATAAAAGTGTAGCTAATAATAATTCTTATAATGAGATATTACATATTAGTATTTCTGAAGATAAATATACAGGACCAAATGCTCATTTAATCGCTGTTGATGAAGCTAATGATAGTGTTGTATTCCCTAAAGTTAAAGGTTTATTACATACCAAATAATAAATAATTATTGAAAATATATATCAATTATTCTTGACAATTTTTCTCATCAAGAGTACTATGAGCCTATAGGAATTATTCTCATTAGAGGTAATTCTAACGATGTGCAACAGGCAGGTACTATTATGATGAATTCAATTGACCATATCATTGGATATCATTGTGCACCGGCAATTCGAGGTATTAAGCTATCGAACTTGGTTTCTATTCCACGGGACATGAATGAACAAATCCAATTTGTATTGATAGAGTATAATAAAGCGTTCAATGAAAAAGGATTGTTCTTCTTTGAATTATGTCGTTGTAAAGCGCGAAGACTATTATTGGTATTCCGTGAGAAGCAATTAAGAGACTATGTACGCCAACCTGCGGTGATGTTATTTTTGAAAGCCTACGGTTATCATGATCAAATGAGCATTATGGAGATGCTTGAACATCTTAGATATCGTATGGAAGTAAGCATTGAGTTTCCACATGAAATCGGCATTTTTTTAGGTTACCCATTAAAGGATGTGAAATGTTTTATTTCTTATCGTGGTGGAGGATACCGAATGTGCGGAGAGTGGAAGGTTTACCATGATGTGGTAAATGCGCAACGCTCTTTCTTGTGTTACAAAGCATGTCGTGAATTTTGTCAAACTCAATTGATGTTGGGAAAAACATTTAGTTCATTGGTCGCAAGAACGGCCTAGGAGGTACAAGATGATTGGTGTAATTTTTTGGTCCGGTACAGGCAATACAGAACGCATGGCTTATGAAGTAGCTGAAGGTATTAAAGCTGCAGGTCAAGAAGTTGAAGTAAAATCCGTTTCTGAAGTATCTGTTGATGAAGCAGCAGCTTATGAAAAATTAGCTCTTGGCTGTGCTGATATGGGTGCAGAACAATTAGAAGAAGGCGAATTTGAACCATTCTACACTGAACTAGAAGGCAAGTTGAGTGGTAAAAAAATAGCGATCTTTGGCTCCTATGGTTGGGGTGGCACTTGGTTGGAAGACTGGGGCACTCGAATTAAAGATGCTGGTGGCGAATTAGTAGCTGATGGCGTAGCAATCTTGGGCGAACCTGATGATGATGGTAATGCACAATGCCAAGAATTAGGTAAAACATTAGCAAATGCTTAATTTGATTTCAACTACTAAATAAATACTAATAGTTAATAATAAAAAGGCTGTAATGACGATAATTCGTTATTACAGCCTTTTTTTCATGTACTTATGATTGATATGATAAAGCAAAGGTCATTAAAAATTTTAATATCGTTAAGTAAATGTGATGAAAATCATAATATTTATTTATCTTTATCTCTATTTGTGTATATAAGAGTATAATTATAAATAACTTTAATGCATAATTATATTGCATTTTTGTACACATAGTCCTATAATTTAGTTAAAGAACCTAACAAAAATTTAGGTTGATACAAAAATAGTTAGGGTTAATTTTATATTAGCTATTAATCGGGCTGGCGTAATTTAAATTGGAAAGGTTAATTAATGACATTGGAAGAGGGGTTATTTCAATGAGTACATTAGAGCGAATAAAAGTCATAGCCCATGGATTAGCGGCGCAATTTGGCCCATCCTGTGAAGTATTGATTCATGATTTAAAAGGGGATATCAATTCGTCTCTTGTATATATTGAGAATGGAACTATAACTAATCGACATGTTGGTGATGGTCCATCGCATGTGGTTTTAGATGTGCTGAGTCATGACGATGGTAGCGAGGGTAGATTTGGTTATCTCACAAAAACTAAAGATGGCCGAATATTAAAATCTTCTACCATGTATATTCGTGATGATACAGGTCGTATAGCATACTTGTTGGGGATTAACCAAGATATAACAGAGTTTGTTTTGATGCATCGACTTTTGGATAGTCTGGTCAATACAGGTCAGGAAGATGCAGGATCTGTTGAAAAAATTACGACAAGTGTATCGGAGCTATTAGATGATTTATTACTAGATATAGAACGTATAGTTGGTAAACCAGGACCATTGATGAATAAGGTGGAACGCTTAAAAGCTATAACCTACTTAAACGAAAAAGGGGCTTTTCTTATCTCGAAGTCTTCTGAGAAGATAGCAGAGTATTTTAATATTTCTAAGTTTACTCTTTATAGTGATTTAAATACTATAAAGGAAGAATCCTAGGAGGCAAATATGGAACGAATTCAGTGGAAGCGTAATACGATGGCACCATCAAGTGACAAGTTTTTGTCCGTTATGGATGTTAGAGAGGTTAAGAAAGCTAAAGCGTTTCATGAAAGTTTTCCACAATATAGCATTACTCCACTTGTATCGCTTAAGAATTTAGCGTCTTATATCGGTGTTGATGCACTCTTTGTAAAAGATGAATCTTACCGATTTGGCCTTAATGCATTTAAGGTATTAGGCGGTTCCTATGCGATGGCAAAATATGTGGCGCAACAAACTGGTAAAGCTGTTGAGGATGTACCATATGATGTATTAACATCTGCAAAATTAAAAGAAGAGTTTGGTCAAGCTACATTCTTTACTGCAACTGATGGTAACCACGGTCGCGGTGTAGCATGGGCAGCCAATAAATTAGGTCAAAAATCTGTAGTATTTATGCCAAAGGGCTCTACAGAATACCGCAGAAAACAAATCGAAAATGAAGGCGCTACCGTAACAATCGAAGACTTCAATTACGATGAGTGTGTACGCTTAGCAACTAAAAAGTCTAAAGAAGTTCCTAACGGTGTTGTAGTTCAAGATACTGCATGGGAAGGTTATGAAGAAATTCCAAACTGGATTATGCAAGGCTATGGCACAATGGCTATGGAAACAGCAAATCAATTAGAAGCTGATAATTGTAAAGTTCCTACACATGTATTTGTACAAGCTGGTGTAGGTTCCCTTGCCGGTTCTGTAGTGGGTTACTTCACTAATCTATACAGCAATGTGGCTAAAAAACCTAAATTAGTGGTTGTAGAAGCGGCAGCAGCAGCTTGTTTATACAAAGGAGCTGTAGCTGATGATGGTAAACCTCGTATCGTAGAAGGTGATTTAGAAACAATCATGGCAGGTTTAGCTTGTGGTGAACCGAACACGGTTTCTTGGGATATTTTAAGAAATCATGCAGATGTATTCGTTTCTGCGCCTGACTGGGTAGCACGTTTAGGCATGCGCGTTGGTGGTGCACCAATTAAAGGCGATACTCCAATTACTACTGGTGAGTCTGGTGCAGTTCCATTAGGTCTTGTAATGGCAATTATGACGATGCCGGAATATGAAGACTTACGGAAAGAGTTAGAATTAGATGCGTCTTCAAAGGTACTCTGTTTCTCCACTGAAGGTGATACGGATCCTGAAAGATATAAAAATATTATGTGGTATGGTGAAGATCGTTAGGAGGCATTAATTATGGATTTACAAGCAATTAAACAAGCAGCGGCAACTTATGGCCCAGCGATGACAAAATTTTTACGTGAGATCGTAGCATTTCCAGGTGAAAGTGCTGAAGAAAAAGATCATGTAAAACGTATAGAACAAGAAATGAAAGACCTAGGATTTGATGAAGTTGAAGTAGATCCTATGGGGAATATTCTCGGATATATGGGTACAGGGAAAACTCTCATTGCCTTTGATGGACATATTGATACAGTTGGTATTGGCAATCGTGACAATTGGGATTTTGATCCATATGATGGTTTCGAAGATGAAACTAAAATTGGTGGCCGTGGCGTATCTGACCAATTGGGTGGTATTGTATCCGCTGTATACGGCGCTAAAATTATGAAAGACTTAGGACTTCTAAGTGATAAATATCGTGTACTTGTTGTAGGTACAGTTCAAGAGGAAGATTGCGATGGTCTTTGCTGGGAATACATGATTAAAGAACGCAATATCCGTCCTGAATTCGTGGTATCCACTGAGCCAACTGATGGCGGTATCTACCGCGGTCAACGTGGTCGCATGGAAATCCGCGTAGACGTACAAGGCGTATCTTGCCATGGTTCTGCTCCTGAACGCGGTGATAACGCAATTTATAAAATGGCAGATATACTTCAAGACATCCGTGAATTAAATGCTAACTCTGCTGATGAAAGCACAAAAATTAAGGGCCTTGTTAAAATGCTTGACCCTAAATTTAACCCTGACCATTACGAAGAAGCTCGCTTCTTAGGTCGCGGTACAGTAACTACTTCCCAAATTTTCTATACTTCTCCAAGCCGTTGTGCAGTAGCTGACTCCTGTGCTATTTCCTTGGATCGTCGTATGACGGCTGGTGAAACTTGGCAAAGTTGCTTGGCAGAAATCGAAGCGTTACCACATGTTAAAGAATATGGTGCGAAAGTATCCATGTATGAATATGCTCGTCCATCTTGGACTGGTTTAACCTATCCAATCGAATGCTACTTCCCAACATGGGTAATTCCTAAAGATCATAAAGTAACAGAAGCTTTGGAAGAAGCATACACTAGCTTATATGGAAACGAACGTATTGGTGCAGAAGATACAGTTGAAATGCGTAAAGCTCGCCCATTAACTGATAAATGGACATTCTCTACAAATGGTGTATCTATCATGGGCCGTAATGGCATTCCATGCATTGGCTTCGGTCCTGGTGCAGAAGCACAAGCACATGCACCTAACGAAATTACATGGAAACAAGATCTTGTAACATGTGCTGCTGTATATGCATTATTACCATCCGTATATTGCAAAAATTAATATCACATACATTGAATTAGATTTAATATAAACGGAATAACTGGAAAATAGTTGATATTTAGAATTTCATATAGTGCCTCACTATTTGATGAGGCATCGTATAAAGTTAGATCCTAAGTAGCCCTTTAGGGAATTGAAAGAGAGGACTTACAGATGACAGACTTCAATAAAAGTATTGAAACTTTACAAAAATTAGACGTTAGTAAAATGTACGGTGAAGATTTCTTCTTAACTTGGGAAAAATCTGATGATGAATTGCAAGGTGTATGGGCAGTAGCTGATGCATTACGTGCTCTTAGAGAACGCAATATCTCTACTAAAGTATTTGACAGCGGTCTTGGCATTTCTTTATTCCGTGATAACTCTACAAGAACACGCTTCTCCTTTGCTTCCGCTTGTAATTTGCTAGGTCTTGAAGTTCAAGATTTAGACGAAGGCAAATCTCAAATCGCTCACGGTGAAACAGTTCGTGAAACAGCTAATATGATTTCCTTTATGGCAGATGTTATCGGTATTCGTGATGATATGTATATCGGTAAAGGCAATGCTTATATGCATCAAGTTTCCGATGCAGTTAAAGAAGGTCATGAAGATGGTGTATTAGAGCAACGCCCAACACTTGTAAATCTACAATGTGATATCGACCATCCTACACAAATCATGGCTGATACAGCTCATATCATCAAAGAATTTGGCGGTGTAGAAAATCTTAAAGGTAAAAAGATTGCTATGACGTGGGCGTATTCTCCATCCTATGGTAAACCTTTATCCGTACCTCAAGGTGCTATTGGTTTATTCACTCGTCTCGGTATGGAAGTTGTATTAGCCCATCCAGAAGGGTATGAAGTAATGCCGGAAGTTGAAGAAATCGCTAAGAAACAAGCTGAAGCTAGTGGCGGTTCATTCCGTAGA
The DNA here is from genome assembly GCF_000024945.1 of Veillonella parvula DSM 2008. Lineage (NCBI taxonomy): Bacteria > Bacillati > Bacillota > Negativicutes > Veillonellales > Veillonellaceae > Veillonella > Veillonella parvula. Next base: position 1,453,829 of record NC_013520.1, on the reverse strand, counting down.
ACTAACGACATGAAAGATGCTTTCAAAGATGCAGACATCGTATATCCTAAGAGCTGGGCTCCATTCGGTGCAATGGAAAAACGTACAAAACTGTATGGTGAAAATGATCATGAAGGTATTAAAGCCTTAGAAAAAGTGCTTCTTGAAGAAAATGGTAAACATAAAGATTGGGCATGTACGGAAGAGATGATGAGTCTCACAAAGGACGGCAAAGCTCTTTACTTACATTGCTTACCAGCAGATATTACAGGTGTAAGTTGTGAAGAAGGCGAAGTAGATGCAACAGTATTTGATCGCTACCGCATACCTCTTTATAAGGAAGCAAGCTACAAACCATATGTTATTGCAGCTATGATTTTCCTTAGCAAATTTAAAAATCCTGTAGAAACCTTAAAAGAATTAGAACGGAAGGGAACCGAACGAGTTCAACCGTAAAGTAAAGTTTAGGGGCCATCCGTATTGATGGCTCCTTTTATTCTTAATAGTTTGTTATGAGGCATAACATGAAAAAGAGAGTTGTAGTAGCACTAGGGGGGAATGCATTAGGCAATTCCTTACCAGAACAGAAAATTGCAGTAAAAAGTACAGCTAAAACAATCATTGATTTAGTAGAAGCTGATTGTGACGTAGTGGTAACACATGGTAATGGACCTCAAATTGGTATGATCAACAATGCGATGGCTGCATTAACTCGTGAAGTAGAAGGTCAACCAAACACTCCATTATCTGTATGTGTAGCAATGAGCCAAGCTTATATTGGTTATGACTTACAAAATGCTCTTCACGAAGAGCTCTTAAATCGTGGTATTAAAGATTTGCCAACAATGACTATGGTTACACAAGTACTTGTTGATCAAAATGACCCAGCTTTTCAAAATCCTACAAAACCAATTGGTCATTTTATGACTCAGGAAGAAGCTGAATACGCAGAAAAGAATTACGATTATGTGGTAAAAGAAGATGCGGGTCGTGGTTATCGTCGTGTGGTGGCATCTCCAGCACCAAAAGAAATCATTGAACTAGAAGCAATTAAAGGTTTAGTAGGTAAACAATTAATTGTTGCTTGTGGCGGGGGAGGTATCCCAGTAACTAAAGAAGGCAATGAACTTCATGGTGCAGCTGCTGTTATCGATAAAGACTGGACTAGTAGTTTATTGGCCCAAGAAATTGATGCTGATGTTCTCGTTATTTTAACAGCTGTTGAAAAGGTTGCCATTAACTTTGGTAAAGAAAATGAAAAATGGCTTGATGAAATAACCGTTACACAAGCTAAAGAATATGTATCAGCTGGTGAGTTTGCAGAAGGCTCGATGAAACCAAAGGTAGAAGCCGCTATAGCATTTGCAGAATCCAAAAAAGGCCGTGTCTCAATTATCACATTATTAGAGAAATCTAAAGATGGTATAGCAGGAAAAACAGGCACACGTATCGTATTATAATAATATATAAGTTTATAAGTATGCATTTCAACGAATCGTTGAGGAGGTGCCCACATGATTATATTAGGAAAAGGTACTGTTATTACTCGCGACGCTGATAGACCTATCATTTATGATGGTGCTGTTGCTATCGACGGGACTCAAATTGTTGATATTGGTAAATATGATGAATTATGCAAAGCTTATGCAAACGCAGAAATTATTGATGCTCATGGTGGCTTGATTATGCCAGGTTTCATTAATGCACATCATCATATTTACTCCGCTCTTGCACGAGGCTTATCGTTGCCAGGTCCAGCACCGACTAACTTCGGTGAAATCTTGGAAGGACTTTGGTTCTACTTAGATAATAAATTGACCGCTCCAGATGTAAAAGCAAGTGCATTACTTACGTATTTAGGCTGTATCGAAAATGGTGTAACTACTATTTTTGACCATCATGCAAGTTATGGTGAAGTTCCTAACAGCTTATCCATCATTGCAGATGTAGCTAAACAATTCGGCGTTCGCTCATGTTTATGCTATGAAGTATCCGACCGCAATGGCGTAGACCAAATGAAAGCCGCTGTTGCAGAAAACGTACGTTTTGGTAAAGAAGCAAAACAAGATCCATCCAGACTGGTGGCGATGATGGGCTTGCATGCATCTTTCACATTGAGCACGGAAACATTAGATTATGTGAAAGCTCATAATGAGGATCAGTTGGGATATCATGTTCATGTTGCAGAAGGTCCTGAAGATGTGGCAGATAGTAAAGAAAAGTATGGCATGACACCTGTTAGACGTCTCGTAGAGGCAGGTATTTTAGGCCCTAAGAGTATCGCTGGTCACTGTGTACACGTAACTGACGAAGATGTGGCATTATTGAAAAAATCTCAAGCTAAGGTCGTACATAACCCAGAAAGTAACATGGGTAATGCAGTAGGCACGACAGATATCTTGAAACTATTAGATGCAGGAATCACTGTTGGTCTTGGTACAGATGGTTATACAAATGATATGCTCGAATCTTATAAAGTAGCGAATTGTCTTGTGAAACATGAGCAACATAAACCATATGTAGGCTGGGGAGAAGTACCTTATATGCTATTTGAAAACAATCGCAAAATGGCTAATGAATTCTTCGATACTACGATAGGCATCCTTAAAAAAGGTGCCGCAGCTGACGTAATTGTTCTTGATTACGCAGCACCAACACCACTTGATGAAAACAACATCAATGGTCACTTACTATTCGGTGCTAATGGTATGTATGTGGTAACAACTATTAGTGATGGTGTACCACGCATGATTGATCGTAAATTACAAGGCATTGATAAAGCTGAAGTAATGGACGAAGTTTTAGCAACATCTAAAGGTTTATGGAAACGACTAAACCCATAACGCAAGCGCTTTAAAGGAGTGTGACATTATGAGTGACATTATGTATCCGGTAAGTTTCGGAAATTTGATGAACCACATTATGACTGAGTACAAGATGTACAATCGCATTTACAATGTAAATAAAATTCATCGTACGAATCATGATCAACGCTTATCTATCTTTGGTAAATCCATTGAAAATCCTGTAGGTCCAGCAGCTGGCCCTAATACACAGTTGGCACAAAATATTGTGGCATCTTATGTAGCTGGTGCTCGTTGCATTGAATTAAAAACTGTACAAATCATGTACGGTGAAGAACTAGGTATTCCTAGACCTTGTATCTACTCTGTAGATGAAGCATATAATGTAGAATGGTCTTCTGAATATAGCTGTGATGAAGCTGCTGATGAATACATTAAAGCTTGGTTCGCATTAAAATTAATCTCTAAAGAATTAGGATTAGGCGATCCAGATGGATTCTTATTTATCATGAGTGTTGGCTACAACTTGGCTGGTATCAAGAGCCCTATGGTTGATAAATTCATCAACACAATGCGCAGTGCATCTCAATCTCCAATGTGGGATATTTGCAAACAATGGTGCCTTGACCACGTAGATGAATTTGAACATATCGATGCTGATTTCATCAACTCCATTGGTGATGAACTTTGTCAAGCAATCACATTGTCCACAATGCACGGTTGCCCAGCAGAAGAAATCGAATCCATTTGTTCTTACCTTATCAGTGAAAAAGGTCTTCACCTATACTTAAAATGCAACCCTACATTGTTAGGGCCAAAACGCATTAGAGAATTATTGGATAACGCTGGCTTTGAATACATTGACTTTGAAGATCATCAATTTGAAGTTGACCTTCAATTCGATAAAGCTGTTCCAATGTTAGAACGTCTTATCGCTCTTGGTGAAAAACACAACAAGATCTTTGGCGTTAAATTGACAAATACATTCCCGGTACAAATTCACAACAATGAATTGCCAGGCGAGCAAATGTACATGTCTGGTAAATCCTTGTTACCTGTAACAATTGGTGTAGCTGAGCTTTTAAGTGCTCAATTCGGCGAACGTTTACCAATGTCTTATAGCGGCGGTGCTGTAAAACAAAACATCAAAGCTATCTTTGATTGTGGTATCTGGCCTGTAACAGTATGTACAATTCTTCTGCAAGGCGAAGGTTACAATACTTTCAAAGGTTTAGCAGACGAAGTAGAATCTACTGATTACAAAGCTGCTTTAAAAGTTCATAAAGAACTTATCGCTGAACTTGCTAAAGATATCGCTGAGAACAAAATTTTCAAGAAGAGCGATGTTATGAAGAAAAAACGTGAAGCAATGCCATCCTTCCCTGGTACACGTAGCTCTGATTACCACTGCCGCGTAGTTTGTGGCGCTTGTGTTCGCGTATGTCCTAATAGATGTAATGAAGTCGTTACTGTAAATGATGCTAAATTGATCGTCCATGTTGATCAAAGCTGTAATGAGTGTGGTAACTGTGCATGTCATTGCGTAGAACCTTGTCAACCATACAAGGATCGCATTACATTCTTCCACAATGCTGAAGCTTTAGCAGATAGTACAAATGATGGTTTCTACATCAAAGGCACTAGCTGTGGTTATCGCTTTAAAGGTGAAGAAGCCGTATGTGACATTGATGCATTACCTGAAGAATTGAAAGGAGTTGTACATGCCTTCTGTAAAGAGCATGTGTACTATGTATCATGATTATCATACAACAAGGGGACTTGGTCTTAAATGATCGAATCCTTACCGGAGATTTACTTATCGATGGCGACAAAATTGTCGCCATTGATGAACACGTTCCTGTTCCAGAAGGGGCTAAAGTAATTGATGCAAAAGGTTGCTATGTGTTCCCAGGATTTATAGATCCTCATACGCACTTCCAAATGACCAATGCTTTAGCATCGACTGCGGATGATTTTGATAGTGGCACAAAGGCTGCTATCCTTGGTGGGACTACTTCAATCATCAACTTTGCTTCTCCCGAGGATGGATCCCTTTGTAAAGGCTTAGAGGTTCATAAGGAGCGTGCTACAGGGCATTGCTCCTGTGACTACAAATTTCATATGGAGCTTGTAGAAATGAATGATACGGTGGCCAGTGAAATACCGAAAGTGGTTAAAGCTGGTGTATCATCCTTTAAGGTATATTTAGCTTATGGGTTCCGTTTAACGGACCGAGAAATTTATGACGCTATTGAAGCTATAAAACCAACAGGCGCACTTGTAGGGGCTCACTGTGAAAATGGGGACCTCATCGATGCACTCGTAGCTGATAAGCGTAAGTGCGGGGACTTAGATATAAGTAATCACCCACTTACAAGACCTGCTATGATTGAATCGGAATCGATTAAACGATTTAGTACAATCGGCGCTTCTCTAGATTATCCAGTACATGTTGTGCATGTAAGCTCTAAGGAAGGGGTAGAAGAAATCCTTCGAGAACGTGCACTAGGGCATGCAGTGACTTGTGAAACATGTCCACAGTATTTGGTACTTGATGAATCAAGATATAGTTTACCTGATTATGAAGGGGCTAAATACGTGATGAGTCCACCTCTTAGAACTGAAGTAGATCAAATGACATTGAAGAACGCTTTAGTAAATGGTACTTTCCAAACTATTGGCTCCGACCATTGTAGCTTCAATTTTGAAGGACAAAAATTAAAAAGTCGTCATGACTTTACTCGTATTCCTGGTGGCATTCCAGGTGCGGAGGAACGGGGCATCGTTGCTTATGATGTATTGGTAAACCAATGCAATATGAGTGCCGTAGATTTTATGAAATTAGTAAGTGAAAACCCAGCAAAACTATATGGCATGTATCCTAAGAAGGGTACATTAGCTGTAGGTAGTGATGGAGATATTACAATCGTAGATAAGAATGTAAAACACATTCTTTCAATAGAGTCTGCCCATACAAAGGCTGACTATATACCGTATGAGGGACTATCTGTAACCGGTATGGTTCGTGATGTAATCCTCAGAGGTCACCATGTGGTACAAGATGGATCCTTAATAGAATCATATCTTGGTGAATGTATTCCTTAATGAAAGGAGGACTATATATGTACCGCTTTCAAGTGAATGGCACCTATTATGAGGCTCAAGAGGATCAGCGCTTAATTGATTTCTTAAGAGCTGATTTGAAGCTGACAGGCACCAAAGAAGGTTGTAGTGCTGGTGCTTGTGGTACGTGTACAGTAATTATAGACGGGAAAAAGGCAAAAGCTTGTGTTAGTAAATTATCCCAATTAGATGGCAAATCAATTGTAACGATTGAGGGATTAACTGATAGGGAAAAAGCTGTATACACCTATGCTTTTGGTGAATGTGGAGCGGTGCAATGTGGCTTCTGTATACCAGGTATGATTATTAGTGCAAAGGCCCTAATTGATGAAAATAATGACCCTACATCTGAAGATGTTAAAAAAGCTATTTTAGGCAATATTTGTCGTTGTACAGGTTATGTGAAAATTGAAGAAGGCATTATGCTAGCAGCAAAAATGATTCGTGAGAATTTACCTGTTCCGGAAAAGGATACTAATGCTGCTGTAGGAGCTCGTTTACATCGTGTCGATGCGGAGGAAAAAGCTTTAGGTACGGGAAAATATGCCGATGATATTCATATGGATGGTATGATTTACGCTAAAGCATTGCGTTCTAAATATCCACGGGCTAGAGTGGATCGCGTTGATGTGTCTAAAGCTCTTGAACACCCAGCCTGTGTAACGGCTTTGACTGCTGCTGATGTACCATTCAATAAAACTGGTCATTTAGTGCCGGATTGGGATGTACTTATCGCAGAAGGTGATATTACACGTTATGTAGGCGATGCAGTTGCACTTGTTGCAACTACAGAAAAGAAATATTTAGACGAAGTATTGGCTCTAGTTGAAGTTGATTATACTGAATTAGAACCCGTATTAGATCCATTGGAAGCACTAAAACCAGATGCTCCTCAGTTACATCCAGACGGAAATGTATTATCTCGTCAAACATTATCTCGTGGCGATGTAGATAAGGCTATTGCAGAGGCTGCTTTTGTAGTAACAAATCATTATTCCACACCTCAAACCGACCATGCATTTATGGAACCAGAATGTGCCGTTGCATATCGTGAGGGAGATGAAATTCATCTGCATTCAGGTAGCCAAAATGTTTATGATGATCGTCGTGAAGTTGCTCGTATGCTTGGTATTCCGAATGAGGCTGTAAAGGTTCACAGTATGCTCGTAGGTGGTGGCTTTGGTGGTAAAGAAGATATGACCGTACAACATCATGCATCACTCGTAGCTTGGCTTACAGGTAAACCAACTAAGGTTCTATTCTCTCGTCAAGAAAGTCTCAATATCCATACTAAACGTCATGCGATGGAAATGGATATTACAACAGCTTGTGATGCGGAAGGTAATTTGGTAGCAAGTAAGGTAAATATCGTTTCTAATTGTGGCGCGTATGCATCTTTAGGTGGTCCTGTACTTCAACGTGCTGGTACCCATTCTTGTGGCCCTTATCACTTTGATAATTTTGCTTTTGATGGTGTATGTGTTTATACAAATACTGTTCCTGGCGGTGCATTCCGTGGATTCGGCGTAACACAAACTATCTTTGGACAAGAACAAAATATTGATGAATTAGCTGCGTTGGTAGGCATGGATCCTTGGGAGTTCCGCTATAAAAATGTTGTGCGCCCTGGTGACTCATTACCAAACGGACAAATCTGTTCCAAAGAAACCGCTTTAGTAGAATGTTTGGAAGCCGTAAAAGACGCATATTATGCATCTAACCGTACCGGTCTTGCGGTATGTTTGAAAAATAGTGGTATTGGTGTAGGATTACCTGATACGGGTCGCGTTATTTTAGAAGTACGTGATGGTAAAGTTCGTATTCGTACGGGTGCCGCTTGTATTGGTCAAGGCATGGCTACTATGGCAACACAAGTACTTTGTGAAACGACAGGCTTAACGGCGGATAAAGTATTTGTAGAACGACCTGATACAGTACGTACACCAGATTCTGGTACAACTACTGCATCTCGTCAAACACTCTTTACCGGTGAAGCAACTCGCAAAGCAAGTCTTCGATTAAAAGAAATGTTAGATACTAAAACATTAGAAGAACTGAATGGTGTAGAGATTTATGAAGAGTTCCTCGGTGAAACAGATCCATTCAATTCTGATAAACCACATCCAAAAAATCATGTTGCCTATGGTTATGGTGCATGTGTAGCAACAATCGGTGAAGACAATAAGGTTGCTAATTTACATGTAGCATACGATGTAGGCCGTGTAGTGAACCCTCAATCCTGTACAGGTCAGGCCGAAGGTGGTGCCATTATGGGAATGGGGTATGCCGTTACAGAAGACTTCCCTTATAAAGAAGGGTATGTAACATCTAAATACGGTACGCTAGGACTTCTTAGAGCTACCCAATGTCCTCCAATTCATGTAAGTCTTATCGAAAAAGGGACACCAGAACAATATGCATACGGTGCTAAAGGTATTGGCGAAATCTCTAGCATTCCGATTGCACCGGCTATTGCAAATGCGTATCGTCGTATCGACGGAGAACCACGTAGGTCCTTGCCGATTAAACATACAGGTTATAAAAAATAGAATATTTGCTTAATGGTAGGGGCTTTTGCCCCTAGCCATCAAGGTTCCCACGTGAAGTCGATGAGATTTCTAAACTCTATCATGTACGATAGTATGACTATATTGTTTAACTAGTAACTAAAACGTAAGATATGAGGTGATTCTTATGAGTAAAGGTGCATCTGGTGTCGACCATGTAGATGGTATGCTGCCAATCCCGCAGTTATTCGCTTATGGTTTACAGCACGTTCTGGCTATGTATGCTGGGGCAGTAGCTGTACCAATTATTATTGCACAAGCTATGCATTTGCCAATTGAAGATTTAATTCGTTTGATTACAGCTGACTTATTTACATGTGGTGTAGCTACATTGATTCAAACATTAGGGTTCGGACCTGTCGGTGGTCGCATTCCTCTTATTCAAGGTGTAACATTTGCTTCTGTAGGTCCAATGATTCTGATTGGTCAGCAGCATGATATTACTACCATTTACGGTGCGATTATCGTAGCTGGTCTCTTTACATTCCTTGTGGCACCATTCTTCAGTCGTTTGATTCGGCTATTCCCACCTGTAGTAACAGGTACTATCATTACTATTATTGGTATCAACTTGATGCCAGTAGCTGTTAACTGGATGGGGGGTGGCGTAGGCAATAAAAACTTTGGCGATCCACTATACATAGCTCTTGGTGTAGCTACATTTGTTCTCGTTGTATTAACTTATCGATTTGGTAAAGGTTTCCTTGGTAATTTGGCAATCTTAGTTGGGCTTATTCTCGGTACAGCCTTAGCTATGATTGTTGGTATTACAGATTTTTCAGAAGTAGGGCGTTCTCAATGGATTTCTGTTGTGACACCATTCTATTTTGGCCTTCCAACCTTTGACTTTGCTTCTATTGTATCTATGATTATTGTAATGCTCGTAGTTATGGTAGAAACAACTGGTGATAGTATTGCAGTTGGAGAAATCGTAGATAAACCTATTGGTCAAAAAGAGTTGGCTGCGGTACTTCGTGCGGATGGCTTGTCCACTATTATTGGTGGTATCCTTAATAGTTTTCCGTATACAGCATTTGCTCAAAACGTAGGTCTTATTGCTGTAACACGTGTTAAGAGTCGTTTCGTTGTAGCAGCATCTGGTGTAATTTTAATTTTATTAGGCCTTTTCCCTAAATTAGCCGCTATCGTAGCTTGTATTCCAAATGCTGTATTAGGCGGTGCTGGGATAGCTATGTTCGGCATGATTATCGCCAGTGGGATTCGTTCTCTTGGTAAAGTTAGTTTCGATGGTAACTATAACCTGATGCTAGTTGCCATTAGTATTGGGGTATCCATGATTCCTCTTGCAGCACCTCAATTCTATACACACTTTCCAGCATGGGCTCAAATTCTTTTGAAGTCTGGTATCACAGCTGGTAGTATAGTCGCTGTTATTTTAAATGTAATGTTTAATGGTTTTGGTTATAAAACTGTTAACGAACCTAATCGTGCGACTCGTAAATATCGTCACTTTACACGATTCAAAGGTTATCCTAAACATTTCTACCAATAAGATATAGTTAGACGAGTTTACTCTCATACGATTATATGTATTGTCTCTCACAGTAGAAACCTTGTTAGTATAGGTAAAACATCAATATATATGTTTTCGTTTGTTAAAAAGACCTCACTCTAATTTGGAGTGAGGTCTTTTTTTATGGAATCGTATACTACTTTGGTATATAATTAAATAATATTATTGCAAAGGAGACGCATTATGAAAGACGAGCGATTTATAGTTACATATAGAATAGAAGCGAGTACATATGAAGAAGCAAAATCAATTGCTTGGGCGGTTCAAGTAGAGCAAACCATAGAATTTCCCTATGAGTTTGTAACGGATCCATACATTAAGGAAACTATTACTGGTCGACTAGAATCTCTTGGACCTATGGTGGAAGATTCTCCATATATCAATGTAGGTGTGATGTCAAATGCTGTAATTGATACCTCTCGTTACTATTTGGCTCGTATTTCATATCATGTAGATACTACAGCTTTAGAAGCAACACAATTTTTAAATGTTGTCTTTGGCAATTCTTCGTTACAGCCTCATATTTGGGTGGTGGATATTGAGCTATGTCCAACACTTTACGATGTGTTTAAGGGCCCACGATTTGGCTTACAGGGGATTCGTCGTTTAGTGGAAACTCCGACGCGCCCAATGATTCAAGCCGTTGTAAAGCCGATGGGAACACCAAATGAGGAATTGGCTCGCATGTGTGGAGCCTATACACGTGGTGGGGCAGATGTCATAAAGGATGATCATGGTATTTCTAATCAGTCCTTCTCTCAATATAAAGATCGTGTAAAACGATGTGCTGCTATGGTACAGGAAATGAATGCTGCACATGGTACACATACTTTATATGCTGCAAACGTATCTGGTGATGGTACAGATGTGTTAGAACGTGCTTATTTTGCTAAAGAGGTTGGTGCTACTGCTCTCATGGTGGCCGCAGGTCTCGTTGGTTTCGGTTGGTTACACAAATTAGCTACTGATGAAAAATTACGATTGCCTATTATTCATCATCCCGCTTATTCTGGTGGATTTGTGAGCTCTGGTGTATCTGGTGTAGCCGATTACTTACAACTAGGTTTATTACCTCGTATTTTTGGGGCTGATATGCCAATCTTCGTATCTTATGGTGGACGCTTTACTTTTACAGAGAAGCAATGCAAGAGAATTTCCTCTTACATTAAACGACCAATGGGCTTGATGAAAGCGGCTTGCCCTGCACCAGGTGGTGGCGTTACAGATGCTCGTCTTAATGAACTTGTTGAGCTGTACGGAAATGATACGATGTTCCTTGTTGGAGGCGATATGTTCCGCAGAGGGCCAGATATTGAGGTTAATATGTCGTATTTTGTAGAGCGTCTGACTAAATTATCTGAAAGAACGTAATAATAGCTTGAATTTAAATGAGTTAATACAATATTTAACTAAATAAATAAGCTATTGACTTTTACAGAAAAAATAGATTTATGATTAAGTATATGGAGTGTTTTGATGAGTGAATCCTCACCGTTGGAGGTCCATGTCCTTGCCAGTGGTAGTAAGGGTAATTGTACAGTGATAAAAAAAGGGAACTCCGTAATATTGCATGATGTAGGCATCAGTTGTCGGCGCATTGTCAATGGGTTAAAAGAATTACATATTGATATGGCACAGGTAGAGGGTATATTTGTCAGTCATGAACATAGTGATCACATTGCGGGACTACAACAATTACTAAAACGATTTGATATTCCTGTGTATACGAAGCAAGGCACCTGGCGTGAAATCCAAGATAAGTTAATCGTACCAAAGAATCGATTAATCGAGCTTACAAAGGGCAGTTTAACGTTGGGGAGTCTAATTGTGGAACCTTTTTCGGTAAGTCATGATGCGGCTGATCCAATTGGTATAAATGTGTTTGCTGGGAACAATAAGGCAACTATTGTCACTGATACAGGCGTGATTTCAGATAATATTTTACGTAGAATTGATGATACGACTCTGTTAGTGCTAGAGGCGAATTATGATCCTCATATGTTGCGATTCGGACCATATCAGCCGTTTTTGAAACAAAGGGTGGCTAGTGATGAAGGTCATTTGAGTAATGAAATGGCTGCGCAAGCACTACTCATGATGAAACGTCCTGATTTTATGCAAGTTATATTGGCCCATCGTTCTGAAAATAATAATAACGCTGTCCTCGTTACCCAAACCATTGGCAAAATGCTTGTTGATGGTGGTGTTCGTATTGGACCTGAAATGAAGTTACAACATGGTCAGCCTAATGAAATTGTGTCCATCCAATCTGTGGAGAGGTAAAAATGAGATTTTATGTAGTCTGTATCGGCAAATTGAAGGATGCTTATTTACGTGAGGGCGTAGCAGAGTTTGTGAAACGTATGCGCCCCTATGGTGGCATTACAATTACAGAGCTGAATGAAAGTAAAATTGGAGATAAGCCGAGTGATGCGGATCGCAAACAAGTCGTTGCAGAAGAAGGAGACCGTTTATTAAAAGCGGTCCCTAAAAATGCGTATACTGTATTACTTGACGTGTATGGCAAACCAATGTCCTCTGAAGAACTCGCTAAGACGGTATCTAAGCTTGAGGTGGATGGTATTAGCGATATGGCTTTCATTATTGGTGGTGCCTTTGGGGTGAGTGATACATTACGTCAGGCTGTAAATTATAAATTATCTTTTAGCCCTATGACTTTTACTCATCAAATGGTTCGATTGCTACTTGTAGAACAAATTTATCGAGCATCAAAAATCAATCGTAATGAACCTTATCATTGGTAGAAGACGTAGACTTAAAAATTATTTGTATAATACTTTCAGAAAAAAAGGAGTTTTATTATACTGTGGCGAATAGTATAATAAAGCAAGATGTATTTGTAAGGAGGAATTCACTATGAAAATCCAAGAAGTAATGAATAAATACCCTGTTACTGTTGGCAAAGATGCGCCGATTTCTGATGTAGCTGATTTATTGGTTAAATATAATTTAACAGCTGTGTCCGTAGTGGATGATGATAATAAGTTGTTAGGTATTATCTCTGAAGGTGATTTACTTTATAAAAAAGTACGTCCTCATGTGCCTCATTATGTTAATGTATTAGGCGCTAGCATCTATTACAATGGCATCGGTGAATATAATGCTCAATTTAAAAAATTATTGGCATCTCACGTTCATGAGTTGATGACTGATGAAGTAATTACAACCACACCGGATAAAGATGTAGAAGAAATTGTATCTGTTATGCTTGATCAACATTTGAAAAATGTGCCAGTTGTAGATAAAGAGTACCGTTTGATTGGAATTTTGTCTCGTCGGGACATTATCAAATTGATTGCTAAAGATAACTAATTGGCATAATTATGTAAAATATGTAAAGACCACCCGTTTTGGGGTGGTCTTTTAGTGCATATTGAGAAGAATTGCATTGACCTTGCATTTATGTTATTATTAGGAGTGCATAATATACTACAGAAATTTGGGCATATTGCCCTTCAAGGAGGACATATTTTAAATGAAAGCAACTGTAAATCCTGTTGATCAACACGTAGTAACGTTAACTATTGAAGTACCTGCAGCAGAAGTAGATAAGGGCATTAAACAAGCTGTAAAACGCATTGCAGGTCAAGTGAACATCCCTGGCTTCCGCAAAGGACATGCGCCTCGCCGTATTTTGGAAATGAACTTCGGTAAAGAAGCTATCTTGGAAGAAGCGTTTGAAGTATTGGCTAGCCAAAACTATAGTACTGCACTTCGTGAAAATGATATCGTGCCTGTATCTGAACCTGAAATCGAACGCGAACAATTCGAAGAAGGCAAAGATTTGATTTTCAAAGCTACTGTAACTAAACGCCCTGAAGTTAAACTTGGCGATTACAAAGGCTTAGAAGCAGATAAACAAGATGCTACAGTATCTGATGAACAAATCGAAGAACAGTTGAACAATATTCGTGAACAACAAGCAAAAATGGTTGTTGCTGAAGAAGGCGCTACAATTCAAAAAGACGACTTTGCAGTAATCGACTTTGCTGGTTCCGTTGATGGTAAACCATTTGATGGTGGTGAAGGTAAATCCTACCCATTACAAATCGGTTCTGGTAGCTTCATTCCTGGCTTCGAAGATCAATTGATTGGCGCTAAAGCTGGTGATGATGTAACTGTAAAAGTAACATTCCCTGAAGACTACTTTGTAGCAGAACTTGCTGGTAAAGAAGCAGAATTCAAAACTCATATCCATGATATTAAACGTAAAGAATTGCCTGAGTTGAATGACGAATTCGCCAAAGAAGCAAGCTCTTACGAAACTATTGAAGAATTGAAAAAAGATCTTCGCACTAAAATGGAAGAAGAGGCTTCCCGTCGTGCAATCGATACTTACAATGCGGACTTGATTCAAACAGCTGTTAAAAATGCAACTGTAGAAATCCCAGAAGTAATGATTGAAGATCGCGTAGAACAAATGATTCAAGAGTTGGCTATGAATATGGAAGGCCGTGGCTTGAAACTTGATGACTACTTGAAATTCTCCAACAAAACTATCGAAGATTTACGCTCTGAATATAAAGATTCCGCAGCTGAAAACGTACGTGCTGATTTAGTATTGGACGCTATCGCAACTGCTGAAGGTATCGAAGTAACTCCAGATGATATGAACCGTGAAATCTTCATTATGGCTCAAAACTTTGGAGCAGATCCTAAAGAAGTTTGGGATATTATTGCAAAAGAAGGTCGTGTAGCTATGTTGGCAGGCTCTGTAGCTCGCAAAAAAGCAGCTCGATTCATTATTGATAATGCAAAAGGCGCTGAAGCGGCAGAATAATAGTTTGCTCAACTAGGTACATGAAAAGGTGATTATATGTATGTACCAATTGTAGTTGAACAAGGTGAACGTGGAGAGCGTTCCTATGATATTTACTCTCGCTTGTTAAAGGATCGCATTATTTTCCTTGGTGGGCCCATCGATGATAATGTGGCAAATGCGGTTATTGCGCAAATGTTATTCTTGGAAGCAGAGGATCCTGATAAGGATATCCATTTGTATATCAATAGCCCTGGCGGTGTTGTAACCGCAGGTATGGCTATTTATGATACAATGCAATATATCAAACCAGATGTGTCTACTATTTGTGTAGGCTCTGCGGCGAGCATGGGTGCTGTACTTTTAACAGCTGGCACTAAAGGTAAACGCTATGCGTTGCCTCATGCACGCATTATGATTCACCAACCATTAGGTGGTGTGCAAGGACAAGCATCTGAAATTGAAATCCATGCCCGTGAGATTCTTCGCATGCGTGAAGAGTTAAATGGTATCTTAGCTTCTCGCAGTGGACAAGATATTGAAGTAGTAGCTCGCGATACAGATCGCGATAACTTCATGAGTGCTCAGGATGCCGTTGAATACGGCTTAATCGATGAGGTACTCACAAGAGAATCTGTAGAAAGCAAGTAATGGAGGCGCCCCTTGGCAAAAGATAAAGATACTATGCGCTGCAGTTTTTGTGGACGCACAAGCGAAGAAGTCCGCAAATTAGTGGCGGGTCCTAACGTGTATATTTGTGACGAATGCGTTGAAGTTTGTGAACGCATCATTGCAGATGAGTTGGGTGCGGTTGAGACGGACGACTTCAATTTAAAAGAATTGCCAACGCCTAGAGAAATTAAAGCTCATCTTGACGAATATGTCATTGGTCAAGATGATGCTAAAATCTCTTTAGCTGTGGCCGTATATAATCACTACAAACGCTTACAAACAGATAATGTAGTAGATGATGTAGAATTACAAAAGGCTAATGTATTGTTCATTGGTCCTACTGGTAGTGGTAAAACACTATTGGCTCAAACCTTAGCGAAAATGCTAGAAGTACCATTTGCTATTGCAGATGCTACAAGCTTAACTGAAGCTGGGTATGTGGGGGAAGATGTAGAAAACATCTTACTCAAAATTATTCAAGCTGCAGATTATGATATAGCTCGGGCTGAACGGGGCATTATCTATATCGATGAAATCGATAAAATTGCTCGTAAGTCTGAAAATCCTTCTATTACACGTGATGTGTCTGGTGAAGGTGTACAACAAGCATTGCTTAAAATCTTAGAAGGTACCGTTGCTTCTGTTCCTCCTCAAGGTGGTAGAAAGCATCCTAATCAAGAAATGCTTCAAATCGACACTACGAATATTCTCTTTATTTGTGGTGGAGCATTTGATGGTATGGACAAGGTTATTACTAAGCGTACCGCTAAGAAAACACTTGGTTTTGGTGCAGATGTACAGCGTAAAGAAGAACGTAATGTATCGGCTATCTTAAAAGATGTTGTACCTGAAGATTTATTAAAATTTGGTTTGATCCCTGAGTTTATTGGACGTTTGCCTGTAATGGTGACATTAGATCAATTAGACAGAGATGCATTAATTCAAATTTTGACAAAGCCTAAAAATGCATTAACAAAACAATATGAAAAAATTCTATCCCTTGATGGTGTAGAGTTAACTTTCACTGAAGATGCATTAGAAGAAATCGCTGATGAAGCATTACAGCGAAAAACAGGTGCTCGTGGTTTGCGTGCTATCATTGAAAAGGTGATGAAACGCGTAATGTTTGAGGTTCCTTCCATGCCGGAAGTAACTAAGTGCATTGTGAATCGTGAATCCGTATTAAGCACAGGTGAACCTATACTCAAAAATGAGGCAGACCAAGACATCCAGTTGAAATCGTAATTCGAAGAAACTCATTTCTGTGTAGGAATGAGTTTCTTTTCATAATATATATACCTGGAGGAAGTATGAATTTACTCGAAGTTGGGATCCCTACCGTACCTCTCAGAGGCATGGTAGTATACCCGAATATCGTGATTCACCTCGATATCGGTCGAGACAAATCCATTAAGGCGGTGGAAGCCGCAATGAATGAGGACCGCATTTTAGCCGTCGTAACTCAAAAAGATGATGCTGTAGATGCACCAACAGTTCATGATTTAGCCCAAATGGGTACATTAGTAAAAATTAAACAAATGTTGCGCTTACCAGGTGGTATAGTACGTGTTCTTGTAGAGGGTATCACTCGTATTCGTCTTATGAATATTACTAGCATGGACCCTTATTATATAGGAGACTATGAACGAGTGGCGTCTGAATTTGAAGACGATGTAGAGCTTGAAGCTTATCGTCGTTTGGTTCAAGCTAAATTTGGCGAATGGGCAGAAGAAGCTAAATCAGTTACTGATGAAGGTGTAACGCGCGTTATGGAATTACGCAATCCTTGTGAATTAGCTGACCAAGTTGCATTTCTATTGCCTATTAATAATTTGAAACGTCAAGAGTTACTTGAAGAATTATCTGTGGCTCGTCGTCTTAACATGATTGTAGGCATTTTAAATATGGAATTACAAATCTCTGATTTGGAAAATTCCATCAATAATCAAGTGCGTCAATCTATGGAAAAAGCGCAGAAGGAATATTTCTTGCGCGAAAAAATCCGCGTTATCCACGATGAGTTGGGTGATAAAGGAGATCCTGAGGAGGAGGCAGAAGAACTACGAGTTAAGTTAAAAGCACTTAACCTAAGTGAAGACGTACATACGCGTATTGATAAAGAAATTTCTCGTTACAGCCGCATGCCTCAATTGATGCCGGAAGCAACAATTTTGCGCAATTACCTAGATTGGGTATTGGCATTACCGTGGAACGAATTAACGGAAGACCGTTTGGATATTAAGGGCGCTCATGCTATGCTCGAGACCGATCATTATGGCCTTGAAAAGGTCAAGAAACGCATTTTAGAATTTTTAGCGGTTCGTAAATTAACTGGTAAAAATAGTGGCTCTATTCTTTGTTTAGTAGGCCCACCAGGCGTTGGTAAAACCTCTTTGGCTACCTCTATTGCTAAAGCAATGAATCGTAAGTTTATCCGTGCATCCTTAGGTGGTGTTCGTGATGAAGCTGAAATTCGTGGACATCGACGTACTTATATTGGTGCTTTACCTGGTCGTATGATTCAGGGGTTAAAAAATGTAGGTACTAAGAATCCTGTATTTTTATTGGATGAAATTGATAAATTAGCATCTGATTATAAAGGCGATCCATCTTCAGCGTTATTAGAGGTATTGGATCCAGAACAAAATAGCACATTTAGTGATCACTTTATTGAAGTACCGTTCGACTTCTCTGAAGTTTTCTGGATTACTACGGCTAACGTAGCATCTAATATTCCTGGTCCATTGTTAGATCGTATGGAAATTATTGAGTTGTCCAGCTATATGGAAGAAGAAAAACTAGAAATTGCTAAGCGTTACTTAACACCTAAGCAAATTAAGAAAAATGGCCTTGAAGATTACAAGGTTAAATTATCTGATGCTGTGTTAAGAAAGGTAATTTCTGAATATACTCGCGAAGCAGGTGTTCGTACTTTAGAGAAAACAATTGCTAAGATTTGCCGTAAGATTGCTTTCAAAGTAGTTGAAGAAGGCGGAGACGCACCAAAAGTCACTACTAAGAATCTTCACGAATTCTTAGGCGCACCAATCTTTGTTGACCAAGAGCGAGAAAAGAAGGCACAAGTTGGCTATGTAAATGGATTAGCTTGGACATCTGTTGGTGGTGTAGTATTACCATGTGAAGCTACAACTATGAATGGTACCGGCAAATTGGCTTTAACTGGTAGTCTCGGCAAGGTTATGCAAGAGTCTGGTCAAGCGGCTATGAGTTATATTCGCCATAATGCAAAAGCCTTAAAGATTGAAGAAGATTTTTATAAAAAGCTTGATATTCACGTTCACTTGCCAGAAGGGGCAACCCCTAAAGATGGTCCTTCTGCAGGTATTACAATGACATTAGCTATGGTATCTATTTTGACTAACCGCAAGGTTCGTTCTGATATTGCCATGACTGGTGAAATCACATTGCGTGGCCGCGTATTACCAATAGGCGGCTTAAAAGAAAAATTATTAGCAGCCTTGTCTCATGGTATTAAAGAGGTGTTGATTCCAAAAGGCAATGAAAAGGATATTGCAGAATTACCTGACATTGTGAAAGAAGGCCTCATCATTACGCCAGTTAAGACAATGGATGAAGTATTAGCAAAGGCACTTGTGTAATGCAAAAGAAGAAAAAATCCACTAAACCAATGGGCCCCAAACCACAATATATACGAAAAGAAGCAAAGGGGCCTCGTATTATAGCTGCAAAATATAATACTTCCTGTGTGAAGGCGGATCAATATCCTGAAGGGGATACCGTAGAAATCGCCTTCCTTGGACGCTCTAATGTGGGCAAGTCTTCGTTGATTAATTCTTTATGTAACTATCGTGGGTTAGCCCTCGTTAGTGGTCAGCCAGGTAAGACTAAGACGATAAACTACTTTGATATTGAATCAAAAGAGGATATTTCTGAAACCGAGGAACGCAGATATAACTGGTTTCTCGTTGACCTTCCTGGTTATGGTTTTGCAAAGACAAATAAAGGAAACCGCAATCTGTGGTCTTCCTTTATTGCCGATTATATTTTACATTCTGAACGATTGATGTTGTTGTGTTTACTTATCGATGGTCGCCATCCTGAAATGGCCATTGATAAGGTGGCCTTTGATTGGCTCGTCGAAGCCGGTGTTCCGTTACAAATTGTAGTGACCAAGGCCGATAAATTGACGGCTAAAGAAAAGTCTGTAAACTTGTCTATTATTAAAGAGCTATATCCAACGGCTACCCCGCCGATTTTGTACAGCTCTTTAAAGCATACTGGACGTGAGCTTTTACAACAACGAATCAATAAAATTTTGGTAGGAGATGAAGCATGAGTCAAACGAACGAATTAGAGATTATGGAACGCATTGCTCTAGATTTAGAGCGTGTCGAAGAGTCTCTTGCATCATCTTTTAATACCGGTGCAGAGGACTTCAATGCACTGATTCGACCGTTATCAGCAGCAGGTGGTAAGCGTTTGCGCGCTCAATTGTGTCTATTGATTGCCAATGCAGGTACATCTATAGAGCGTCAACGCATTAAAATTGCTGAGGCTGTTGAAATGCTTCATTTAGCAACACTTATCCATGACGATGTTTTAGATCAAGCTGAAATTCGCCGTGGGGAGGATACAATTCACATGCATAAAGGTAATAAGGTAGCTATCCTTAGTGGTGATTATTTATTTGCCAAAGCATTTAAAATCGTATCTGAAATGACGAATATGAAGTATCTTCAAGTATTCTCTCATATTATTACATGCCTCGTAGAAGGTGAGTTCATGCAAATGGAAGATGTATATCGCATTGATCAAGGCATAGAGCGTTATATGATAAAGACGCAAAAGAAAACAGCAGACTTTATGGAAGGCTGTATGGAGCTTGGTGGTCTCTTAGGAGATTGGCAAGAGGATGAAATCATAGAGTTGAAAAAATATGGTCATGCATTAGGCATGGCATTCCAAATTACAGACGATATTATGGATTATCGTGAAACAACGGAAACGACAGGAAAGCCTGTAGGGAACGATCTTCGAGAAGGACTATTGACGTATCCGTTATTAAGTATCGTTAACGATGGTAATAAAGATAAATTGCTTGAAGATATTAAAGGCTTAAATAATGGTGGTAATGAGCAAGACATTATTGATTATGTTATTGCTCAAGGTGGAATTGATAATACATTAGCTGTAGCTGATAAATATTGTAAAGATGCTCTAGCGGCACTCGCTGCAGTGCGTGATTTCCCAGGGAAGGAATTCCTTGTGATGGCTGTAGAAAATCTGGCTGATAGAAAGGTATAATATGGAACCATTCGAACCAAAATCGGATTTCGAATATCCCATGCAAAAACCTTCTTTTGATAGTGTAGTTCGTCAAAAACGGCGTGAAGCAGAACAAAAGTCTGAGCAAGAACGATATAAGGTGGCAACTCAACACATTCCTGAGGATGTGGAAGATGAACCAGTTTATACGGCTATAGAGCAGAAGATGATGGATGAAGCAAGGGAATTGTCTCTTGTAGGACATCTTTCAGAGCTGCGAAAACGATTGATTATAATAGCTGTAGCGGTTATTGTGGGAACTTGTATTTCTTATTATTATGTAGACTTATTATTGGAAATACTCCTAAAACCGGCTGGCAAGCTCTATTATATGAGACCTACTGAAGCATTTTTTACATATATGAAGGTGTCTGTTGTAGGTGGCTTAGTCATAGCCGCTCCCATTATATTGCATCAGATTTGGCTATTTGTTAAGCCTGCACTAACTGTGCGAGAAAAGCAGCTATCTAACTGGATCTTACCAGTAGCAATTGGTCTATTCGGGATAGGTATTGTATTTTCTTATTTTCTCGTATTGCCTGCAGCGGTGAAGTTCTTTATGGGCTTTGCTACAGATGAATTACAACCGATGTTTTCTATTGGTCAGTATATGGACTTTGTATTATCCTTTGTACTGCCCTTTGGATTTATCTTTGAGTTGCCGTTGATCTTAATTATTTTGGGATATTTCAACTTAATCACATCACGCTTTTTAAAAACGAAGCGAAAGATATTTATTCTTATATCCTTTATCATAGGTGCTGTCATTTCACCTACACCAGATATGTTTTCTCAAACGATGATTGCATTACCTATGATATTGCTATATGAAACAAGCCTATTTGTATTGGCTAAGATTATGAAGCGCTAAGGAGTCTTTTAGGAGGAACGATGAAAACCTACGAAAATTTAACCACATATAATCCTGGTGAAATAGAAGGCAAATGGTATTCTTATTGGGAAAATCAAGGATACTTTCACGAAGAAGTAGACACGAATAAAGAGCCATTTAGTATCGTATTACCACCTCCTAATGTAACTGGTATGTTGCATATGGGGCATGCCCTTGATAACACATTACAAGACATCCTCATCCGTTTCAAACGCATGCAAGGCTACAATGTATTGTGGATGCCAGGTACAGACCACGCTGGTATTGCTACACAAATCAAAGTAGAAGAGATGCTTGCTAAAGAAGAAGGAAAATCTCGCTATGATTTGGGCCGTGAAAAATTCGTAGAGCGCGTGTGGGAATGGAAAAAAGAATATGGTGATACTATTGTAAAACAAATCCGTAGCCTTGGCGCATCCTGTGATTGGACCCGTGAGCGATTTACTTTGGATGAAGGGTATTACCATGCAGTGCGCGAAGTATTTGTAAGCCTTTATGAAAAAGGGTTGATCTATCGCGGTGAACGCATCATCAACTGGTGTCCTCGTTGTGCCACTGCGTTATCTGATGTTGAAGTTGAGCATGAAGACGAACATGGCCATTTATGGCATATTAAATATCCTGTAAAAGGTGAAGATAATCGTTTTGTTGTTGTTGCTACAACTCGTCCAGAAACAATGTTTGGTGACGTAGCAGTAGCAGTAAATCCTGATGATGATCGTTATAAAGATCTCATTGGTAAAACATTGATCTTGCCATTTGTTAATCGAGAAATTCCTGTAATTGCCGATGACTATGTAGATGCTAGCTTCGGTACAGGCTGTGTAAAAATTACACCTGCTCATGACCCTAATGACTTTGAAATGGGCCAACGTCATAATTTGGAATCCATCGTTGTTATGAACAATGATGCAACAATGAATGAAGGTGCTGGCAAATTTAATGGCTTACCTCGTGAAGAAGCGCGTAAACAAGTAGTAGCAGAACTCAAAGAATTAGGCCTACTTGAAAAAATTGATGATCATGACCATGCAGTAGGTCATTGCTCCCGTTGTAATACAATCATCGAACCAATGGTATCTAAACAATGGTTCGTAGATATGAAACCATTAGCAGAGCCAGCTCTTAAGGTTGTTAAAGACCACGAAGTAGAGTTCGTTCCTGAACGTTTTACAAAAACATATGTGAACTGGCTTGAAAATATCCGCGATTGGACTATTTCTCGTCAATTGTGGTGGGGCCATCGCATTCCTGCATGGTATTGTGATGACTGTGGTGAAACTATCGTTAGTCGTGAAGATATTACAGAATGTCCTCATTGCCACGGTCATGTTACACAAGATCCAGATGTTCTTGATACATGGTTTAGCTCTGGTTTATGGCCATTTGCTACAATGGGGTGGCCTAAGCAAACTCCAGAACTTAAGCAATGGTATCCAACAAGTGTGCTTGTAACTGGTTACGATATCATCTTCTTCTGGGTTGCTCGTATGATCTTTATGGCTCTTGAGTTTGAACATGAAATCCCATTTAAACATGTATTTATTCATGGCCTTGTTCGCGACAGCCAGGGCCGTAAAATGAGTAAATCCTTGGGTAATGGTATTAATCCGCTTGAAGTTATCGACCAATATGGTGCTGATGCATTGCGCTTTACTCTTGTAACTGGCAACACACCTGGTAACGATATGCGTTTCTATATGGAACGTGTTGAGGCTAACCGTAACTTTGCCAATAAGATTTGGAATGCATCAAAATTTGTATTGATGAACCTTACAAATTATGATGAAAGTTTCGTTCCAACAGCAGATGATTTGACATTAGCAGACCAATGGATTGTTCAGAAATACAATGAAACAGTACAAAGCGTAACATCTAATCTCGATAAATTCGAACTTGGTGAAGCTGCGAGTTCCGTATATGACTTCATTTGGAATACGTACTGCGATTGGTACATTGAATTAGCGAAACCTCGTTTGTATAGTGAAAGCAACGAACGTGATCGTCGTACAGTTCAATATTTACTTGTAACAATCTTACGTCACATGCTCGAATTATTGCATCCATTCATGCCGTTTGTAACTGAACATATTTGGCAACATTTGCCACATGAAGGGGACAGCATCGTTGTTACTAAATGGCCTGAAGCATTGAAATTCGATAATCTTGAAGGGGCAGCACGTCAAATGGAAGTTATGATGGATGCTATCAAAGGTATTCGTAACATGCGTGCTGAAATGAATGTGCCTTTAGGTAAAAAAGCTGAGGTTATCGTAGCGCCAACAGATGAAGCATTAGCTAAAACTGTAGCAGAACATAGTGACTACTTTGTAACATTGGCTTGGGCTGAGAAAGTAACAATTCTTGGTACCGATGATCCAAAACCAGAAAATGCGACTGTAACCGTTGTCAATGGTATGGAAGTATATCTCTTACTTAAAGACTTGATCGACGGTGAAAAAGAAAGAGAGCGTATTGCAAAGGAAAAAATTCAAATGAAAAAAGAAATTTCTCGTTTGGAAGGTAAATTGTCTAACCAAGGCTTCTTAGCAAAAGCTCCTGAAGCTGTAGTAGCAAAAGAAAAAGAAAAGTTAGAAGAATATAAACAAAAACAACAAGCGTTATTGGAACGTGAAGCGTTCCTTGAAACCTTATAATAGGAGGTTTATATGACATATCAGGAGGCCTTAGCCTATTTGGAGCAGGCATCTTCATTTGGTATTAAACCTGGCCTTGAACGAATTACGGCTCTTATGGATGTGTTAGGGAATCCACAAGAAGATTATAAAATTGTTCATGTTACAGGTACAAATGGTAAGGGCTCGGTTACCTCATATATTTCCTACGCACTGTTTACAAGTGGATTACGGGTGGGGCGATTTACATCGCCTCACCTTCAATCCTATACGGAGCGTATTCAAATTAATGATGGAAATATAACAGAGGAAGCCTTTGGGGAATTAATCAGTCGTGTTAAAGGTGCAGTAGACACTATTGTTAGTAATGGCATAGAAGCGCCTACACAATTTGAAATGCTGACGGCTGCTGCATTCTTGTTCTTTAAAGAACAAGGTGTAGATTATGCTGTGGTAGAAGTCGGATTAGGTGGCTTACTAGACTCTACGAACATCGTTACTCCTAAAGTATCTGTTATTACTAATGTAACAATAGATCATCAAGCATATTGTGGTGATACTGTCGAGGAAATTGCACGCCATAAAGCGGGGATTATTAAACCTAAGGTGCCTGTAGTGACAGCTGCACAAGATACACCTCTTAATATCATTGAGGACGTAGCTAAAAAACAACATGCCAAGCTTTATGTTTTTAATAAAGATTTTGGTATTGATAGCCGCAGCGCTGTAACGGGTGGTCAAATGATTACGGTTAGTACTAACGATGCTGCACCTGCTATGTTGTTTACGACGATGGCTGGCATTCACCAATCTGTAAATCTCGCTTGTGCATTGATGGCGGTACGCCTGTTAATGAAAGAGGATACGAACATCAGTGAAGAAACGATGCGTGAAGGCTTTGCCCGCACTACGTGGGCGGGGCGCTTTGAAGTTAAACGAGGCTTAGATCGTACCTTTATATTTGATGGTGCTCATAATGCGGCAGGGGCTGAGTCTTTTGCCATGACGTATGACGAGTTGTTTAAGGATAGCCCAAAAACGATTGTAATGGCTATTCTTAAAGATAAAGATCAAGAGGCTATTATCCGTGAAGTGGTTAAAGTGGGTGACACAGTGCTCGTTGTGCCCGCACCAACCGATAGAACGGAAGTACCGGAAACCTTGGTTGAAATGATTCGCCGTACTGTACCAAAGGCGACGGCTCAAACTGCAGACTCTATTGAGGCTGCATTAGCATTGGCTTACAAACATACAAAGACTGGTGATATCATTGCTGTATGTGGTTCTTTATATATTCTAGGGGATGCTCGTCAGTGGTTTTTCCATGAGATGAGTCATTGAGGTGAGAATATGGAACTCTCACTCATTCCTAATCAGAAACGACTTACCTTTTATATTGAACGATTAATCTATGGTGTCGTTATTGCGATGCCTCTTCAACCAATGGTGGGAGATGTACTTCTCTGGTTGGCTATAGGTCTAGCATTATATGATTTGATTTCTAGTAAATCATTGAGTTTGCCAACAGGCTATCTATCTTGGACTGTTATGATCTTTGTTATCTGGACAGGTATATCGTCATTAATGTCCCCAAACTGGGATTGGTCAATTCAGAGCTGGTTCTACCAAATTGTAGCGGGTGGGGGCATGTACTATTTAGTTCGTACCTATATCCGAACACCTAAACAGTGGAACTATTTTCTTCGTGCCTTTTTAGGTACAGCCGTTCTTGTATGCATTATTGGGGCCTATCAGTATATATTTGTTCCCAATATACATATAAAAGAATGGGTTGATGCAGCACAATTCCCTAAATTGATGCGTCGAATGGCGTCTACATTGCAAAATCCTAACTTGTTAGGGGCTTATCTATTGATGGTACTAAGTGTATGTATTAGCTATATTCTTGTTTATATGAAAGAGAATCGTACTCGTGAAGTTGTTACAATGCTGATTATTGGTGTTGTATTATTTTTAACGATGTTGTTAACCTATTCGCGTGGTATTTGGATTAGTTTTGCGGCCATGATTCTGTATTGGGCTATTTTCGTAGAACGAAGACTATTCTTATCCTTGTTAGTGGTACCGTTAATTCTATACTTCTATGAAGGGGAAGTTGCTTCGCGACTTTGGTCTATATTCCAAGGTCATGATACGTCATCAGATCTTCGCTGGGCTCTATGGGACAGCACAATGTATATCGTACGAGAAAATCCAATCTTTGGTATTGGGTGGAATACATTCTACTTAGTTTATCCAGAGTATAACTATTACATTCAAGGTCCTAATGTGTTGATGTATCATGCCCATAATTTATATTTAAATATATTGGCTGAAACAGGTATTCCTGGCTTGCTATCATTCCTAGCAGTTATCGTCGGTCATGTTGTTACATCTGTTCGTTTGAAAGGGGATATGTTCCGACAAGCTGCACAGATAGGTATAGGTGCTTTAGCTATCGGAGTTCTTTTTAGTGGATTGTCTGATTTTGAGCTCTATAGCCATCAAGTTACTATTGTTTTTTGGCAGCTCCTTGGTTGGGTTGGGGCCTTTGTGAAAGTACAACTCTCCACGAAGAATCATATGTAAAAAGTATATTTTGTATAATCAGTAAGTTTTATGGTAGCGATACAATTTCATAGTATGGTATAATTTATACATACCTTAGCAGGGTAAGCTTACGTATATTTAACCGGTTTTCTAATGTTAGAATAATTGAACATTATTGCTTGCATTTGAAAAC
The DNA here is from genome assembly GCF_000024945.1 of Veillonella parvula DSM 2008. NCBI lineage: Bacteria > Bacillati > Bacillota > Negativicutes > Veillonellales > Veillonellaceae > Veillonella > Veillonella parvula. The sequence goes on along the minus strand of NC_013520.1, from coordinate 1,426,792 downwards.
CGGTTTTTTGTATATCTATATCTTTATAGGAGGTGTAGCGGTCAGTTTTTGTATATATTATTTTTTTTATATTGATAAGACTCTATATGTTGTATTGAGATAGTTCGATATACATAAAAAACAACAATATATACTATTAAATTGATAATTCCTGTGAGTTATATCGGTGTGAATAAAACTTATGTGAAAATGTAAAAACCTATGCGTTTTAGTCATAATGTACGGTCGAGGTGTGATAAAAAATACATTTTAGTCATATAAGTTGACAATACATTGGATGTGGACTACGATGAAGTCGGTTTAAGGAACGTATTAGACCAAAGAGATTCAATTGTCGTTTAACAATGTTACTCTTAAAGGAGATGGTTATGGTGATAGACATCAAAGACCGCGTAAAAAATGTGGACCTGCAAGGTAAAATTGTCACTGCTTATGATGCAGCTCAGTTGATTAACCCTAATGATAAAGTTGGTATTTCCGGCTTTACACCATCGGGTTATGCAAAAGTTGTGCCATTGGCATTGGCAGAAAGAATGGAAAAAGAACCATTCAAAATTGATTTGTGGACAGGTGCTTCCGTAGGTGATGAAGCTGATGGTGCGTTAACTCGTGCTAATGGTATTAATCGCCGCTTTCCATATCAAACCAATAAAGATATGAGAAAGGCTTTAAATGGTGGAGATGTTAAATACATCGATATGCATTTAAGCACAATGGCACAAAATATTCGTTATGGATTTTTCGGGGATTTAGATGTAGCAATTATTGAAGTATGTCAAATCAACGAAGATGGTTCTTTAGTACCGACTACTTCTGTTGGTAATTCTCCAACATTTGTTAGTCAAGCTAAAAAGGTTATCGTAGAGGTAAATGTATCTCAACCATTATCTTTAGTTGGTATGCATGATATCTATGAACCGTTGGATCCACCACATCGTAAACCAATTCCGTTGGAACAGGCCGGCGATCGTATCGGTACAGAAGCAATACCTTGTGATCCTAGCAAAATCATTGCTGTGGTTCCAAGTGATGTACCTGATACAACAAGACCTTTAGCTGCTATTGATGATGATGCAAAGGCAATGAGTCAACATCTTATCAAATTCTTTGAACAAGAAATTGCAGAAGGTCGTTTGCCTAAAAACTTGCTTCCATTGCAATCCGGCGTGGGCTCTGTAGCAAATGCGGTAATCAGTGGCTTGGCTCAAGGGCCTTTCACAGATTTATCTATTTATACAGAAGTAATTCAAGACGGTATGTTTGACTTAATCGATGCTGGTAAAGTAACTGTATGTTCCGGTACTGCATTGAGTCCCTCTCCAGATGGATTGAAACGTTTCTATGCGAATATTGATGAATATCGTAAAAAAATAATTCTTCGTCCGCAAGAAATTTCCAATAACCCTGGTATTGCTCGTCGTATTGGTGTCATTGCCATGAATACCGCTATCGAATTTGATATTTTTGGCAATGTAAATTCTACTCATATTATGGGTAGCAAAATGATGAATGGTGTTGGTGGTTCTGGTGATTTTGCACGTAGTGCATATCTCACTATCTTCTGTACTAACTCCGTTGCTAAAAATGGCGACATCAGTTCTATCGTTCCATATGTATCCCATGTGGATCATCCAGAACATGACACTATGATTTTCTGTACAGAACAAGGTGTTGCTGACTGTCGTGGTTTAAGTCCAGTGGAAAGAGCTCGTTTGATTATTGAAAAATGTGCTCACCCAGACTACAAACCTATGTTAACTGAATACCTAGAAAAAGCATTAGCTGCAACAAAGAATGCCCATACACCAATGTTGCTTGATGAAGCTCTTTCTTGGCATAAACGCTTCACAGAAACTGGAAGCATGAAAAAATAACCTGTTTTTTTTAGGAGGATGATGAAAACATGGCTTACGAAAACTTAAAAGCCCAAATTGCTGAGTACAACAAACTTTGTGACGAAAAATGCGCAAAAACTCCAGAACGTCAAAACTTAAAATACAACCGTGTGTATACACCAGTTGATATTGAAGGCTTTGACTATGAACGCGATTTGGGAATGCCTGGCGAATTCCCTTATACTCGTGGCGTACAACCTACTATGTACCGTGGTCGTTTCTGGACAATGCGTATGTATGCAGGCTTCGCTACAGCTGAAGAATCTAACAAACGTTACCGCTACCTAATCGAATCTGGTGCAACAGGCTTGTCCTGTGCATTCGATTTGCCAACTCAAATCGGTTATGACTCTGATGATGTTATGGCTGAAGGCGAAGTTGGTAAAGTAGGTGTAGCGATTGACTCTTTGGCAGATATGGAAATCTTGTTCGATGGCATCGACCTTGGCAAAGTATCCACTTCCATGACAATCAACGCTCCAGCATCCGTTTTGTTGGCAATGTATATCGCAGTAGCTGAAAAACAAGGTGTACCTTCCACAGAATTGAAAGGTACTATTCAAAATGATATTTTGAAAGAATATGCAGCTCGTGGTACTTACATTTTCCCTCCAAAACCATCTATGCGTTTGATCACTAATATCTTCGAATATTGTTCTCAATACGTTCCAAAATGGAATACAATTTCTATTTCCGGTTACCACATCCGTGAAGCAGGTTCCACAGCAGCACAAGAAATCGCATTCACAATTGCTGATGGTATCGCATACGTAGAAGCAGCTTTGAAAGCTGGTCTTGATGTTGATACATTTGCTGGTCGTCTTTCCTTCTTCTGGAATGCTCATAATAATGTACTTGAAGAAGTTGCTAAATTCCGCGCATCTCGTCGCTTATGGGCAACAATCATGAAAGAACGTTTTGGTGCTAAAAAACCAAAATCCATGATGCTTCGTGTACATACTCAAACAGCTGGCTCCATGTTGACTGCACAACAAGTTGATAACAACATTGTTCGTGTTGCTCTTCAAACTGCAGCTGCTGTAATGGGCGGTACTCAATCCTTACATACAAACTCTCGTGACGAAGCTTTGGCTCTTCCTACAGAAGCATCTGTACAAGTAGCTCTTCGTACTCAACAAATCGTGGCTTACGAATCTGGTTTGGCTGACGTAGTTGACCCATTGGGCGGCTCCTACTATGTTGAAGCTATGACTAACGCTATCTATGACGAAGCTATGGCATACATCAAGAAAATTGATGAAATGGGCGGCGCTGTAGTAGCAATCGAAAAAGGCTACATCCAAAAAGAAATTCAAGAATCCGCTTACAAATGGCAAATGGAAGTTGAATCTGGCTTGCGCACAATCGTTGGCGTAAACAAATTCCAAGTTGAAGAAGAAGCTCCAAAAGACTTGCTTCGCGTAGACGCTTCCGTAGGTGCTAACCAATCTAAGAAAACTCAAGCAGTTCGTGCTAACCGCGATCAAGCCGCAGTTGATAAAGCCTTAGCTGATTTGAAAGCTGGCGCAGCTGACGAATCTGTTAACTTGATGCCATTAATTCTTGCAGCAGTTAAAACATATGCTACTTTGGGTGAAATTTGTAATGTATTGCGCGAAGTATTCGGTGAATACGAAGCTCATTCTACATTATAATATCGGCTGATTTCGGAGGTAATATATCATGGCAGAAAAACGTATTAGAGTAATTGTAGCAAAACCAGGTCTTGATGGTCATGACCGTGGTGCAAAAGTAGTAGCACGCGCACTTCGCGATGCTGGTTTCGAAGTAATCTACACTGGTCTTCGTCAAACACCAGAACAAATCGTTGAAGCAGCGCTTTCTGAAGACGTTAATGTAGTTGCATTATCTCTTCTTTCCGGTGCTCACAATACATTGTTCCCTAAAATTGTTGAACTTTTGAAAGAAAAAGGCATGGGGGATGTTCTTGTAATCGGTGGTGGCGTTATTCCTGACGCTGATATCCCTGGCTTGAAAAAAGCTGGCGTAGCGGCAGTATTCACACCTGGCACACCAACTAGCGATATCGTTAACTTTATTAAAGAAAACGTAAAATAATTGCTTGGGCAAAGAGGGGTGCAACTCTAATAGTTGGCTCCCCTCTATTCCCATATTCGAAGATAGGTGGTGAGGCGAATGGATTTAGTTAAAGGCCTTTTTGAAGGTTCTAGACTAGCCTTAGCACGGTCCATAACAGCTGTAGAAAACGAGTATGATAATGCCATCGATATTATGAAGGCAATTTACCCTAAAACGGGGAACGCACGTATTCTCGGTATTACAGGGGCCCCTGGTGCTGGTAAAAGTACTTTGACCGATAAGGTGGTTAAACATTATTTAGATCAAGGTAAAAAAATCGGCATCGTTGCCATCGACCCAACTAGCCCATTCTCTGGAGGTGCTATCTTGGGGGACCGTATTCGAATGAATGATTTAACATTAAATGAAAATGTATTCATTCGAAGCATGGGCACGCGTGGTAGTCTTGGTGGATTATCTAAAAAGACTGCAGACGTTGTAAAACTCATGGATGCCTTTGGCATGGATTTAGTAATTATTGAAACTGTAGGCGTAGGTCAATCTGAAGTAGATATTGTAAAAAATGCTGATACTACATTGGTTGTACTGGTTCCTGGTCTCGGTGATGATATCCAAGCTATCAAGGCGGGTATTCTTGAAATTGGCGATGTATTTGCTATCAACAAAGCTGACCGAGATGGTTGCGATCGTTTGAATGTAGAAATTGAAATGATGCTTGACCTAGATTCTCGTGAAGTAAAATGGCGCCCACCAATTAAGCGCACAATTGCTAGTAAAGACCAAGGCGTAGATGAACTTATCGACGCTTTAGATGAACATTTTGAGTATCTTGAAGATTCTGGTGAATTGGAATCTCGTCGGGCAGAACGTACTCGTGATGAAATCATCGCAATGATTAATGAACAAATTGGTCGTTATGTAGCTGATAAAATTGTTACAAGCGACGAATTTAATAGCCAAGTGGCAGCTGTTAATGAACGCGAAAGCGATCCATATACAGTTGTTAATGGCGTAATGACAAGCGTGCTAAAGTAGACGGCGACTACATAGCATTAGAGATTTAGCCTTGAAAAGGAGATAATCAAAATGGCTTTTAAAGTATTACAAGTGGATCACATCGGTATTGGTGTTAATGATTTAGCGGCAACTAAAGAATTCTATAAAAATGCATTAGGCATTGAACATCTTCCTGAAGACGAAATCGTAGAAGAACAAAAGGTAAAAGTATCCTTCTTCCCTTGTGGTGATGCTGAACTTGAATTCTTAGAAACTACAACTCCAGATGGCCCTATTGGTAAATTTATCGAGAAAAATGGCGGTCGTGATGGTATCCAACACGTTGCATTGCGCGTTGATAATATTGAAAATGCTATTGCTGATTTGATGGCTAAAGGCGTTCGTATGATTGACGAAAAACCTCGTTATGGTGCAGGCGGCTCCTCAATTGCTTTCTTACATCCAAAAGCAACTGGCGGTGTTTTGCTTGAATTATGTCAACGTATGAAATAATACAGTATCCAATTCACATCATTATATATGAGTTGTAGATATACATATACATATAATCCTACGTTATATATTAAATATGTATGCTTCTTGAACTTTATTCATTTATGAAATAAAATGATACTGTAACAAGTTTTATTTGGAGGTGCTATAATGGCAACAGTGCAGGAAAAAATCGAGTTATTGCACGAAAAACTAGCTAAAGTTAAAGCTGGTGGCGGTGAAAAACGCGTTGAGAAACAACATGCTCAAGGTAAAATGACTGCTCGCGAACGCTTGGCTAAATTGTTCGATGATAATTCCTTCGTTGAACTTGATCAATTTGTTAAACATCGTTGTGTTAACTTCGGTCAAGAAAAGAAAGAATTACCAGGCGAAGGTGTAGTAACAGGTTATGGTACTATCGATGGTCGTTTAGTATATGCATTCGCACAAGATTTCACTGTAGAAGGTGGCTCTCTTGGTGAAATGCATGCTGCTAAAATCGTTAAAGTACAACGTTTAGCAATGAAAATGGGTGCTCCTATTGTTGGTATCAACGATTCTGGCGGTGCTCGTATTCAAGAAGCAGTAGATGCCCTTGCTGGTTACGGTAAAATTTTCTTTGAAAATACAAATGCATCTGGTGTTATTCCACAAATTTCCGTAATCATGGGTCCATGTGCAGGCGGTGCTGTATATTCTCCAGCATTGACTGACTTCATCTACATGGTTAAAAATACTTCTCAAATGTTCGTCACTGGTCCTGCAGTAATCAAATCTGTAACTGGTGAAGAAGTAACTGCTGAAGATCTTGGTGGTGCAATGGCTCACAACTCCGTGTCTGGTGTTGCTCACTTTGCAGCTGAAAATGAAGATGATTGTATCGCTCAAATTCGTTACTTATTAGGCTTCTTGCCATCCAACAATATGGAAGATGCTCCATTGGTAGATACTGGTGACGATCCAACTCGTGAGGATGAAAGCTTGAATAGCTTGTTGCCAGATAACAGTAACATGCCTTACGATATGAAAGATGTTATCGCAGCTACTGTAGATAATGGCGAATACTATGAAGTACAACCATTCTATGCTACAAATATCATTACTTGCTTCGCTCGTTTTGATGGTCAATCCGTTGGTATCATTGCTAACCAACCAAAAGTAATGGCTGGTTGCTTGGACATTAACGCTTCTGACAAATCTTCCCGTTTCATCCGTTTCTGTGATGCTTTCAATATTCCAATCGTTAACTTTGTTGACGTTCCTGGTTTCTTGCCTGGCACAAATCAAGAATGGGGCGGTATCATTCGTCATGGTGCTAAAATGTTATATGCTTACTCTGAAGCTACAGTACCAAAAATTACTGTTATCACTCGTAAAGCATATGGCGGTTCCTACCTCGCTATGTGTTCCCAAGATTTAGGCGCAGACCAAGTATATGCTTGGCCTACATCCGAAATCGCTGTAATGGGTCCTGCTGGTGCAGCTAATATCATCTTCAAGAAAGACGAAGATAAAGATGCTAAAACAGCTAAATATGTAGAAGAGTTTGCGACTCCTTACAAAGCTGCCGAACGTGGCTTCGTAGATGTTGTAATCGAACCTAAACAAACTCGTCCAGCAGTTATCAACGCTTTGGCAATGCTTGCAAGTAAACGCGAAAACCGTGCTCCAAAGAAACATGGTAATATTCCATTATAATTCGATTCGGTAAACATATCATCGAATTTGGGAGATACCTTTCTTTACTACTTTTTTAGAAAGGGGAATGATTATGGAAGGACAAGCAGTTACTACCAATCCTTGGTTAATCATGGCGATTAATATGACAGTTGTATTTGCTGTATTGATAGCTTTAGGTATTCTTATGGAAATCGTACATTTAATCGATCCTACTAAGAAGAAAAAAGAAGCACCAGCAGCAACTGCTCCTGTTGCTACTCCAACAGCTACTCCTGTAGCGCCAGCAAATGCATCTGCTCAAAATGAGGATGAAGTAGTAGCAGCTATCGTAGGTGCCATTGTGGCGATGGGGTACTCATCTGAACAAATTGCATCTATTCGACCTACAGCAACCAGTGCTAAATGGCGCTTGGAAGGTCGCTTAAGCGGTAGAGGTTAAAATATTTTTAGGAGGCATTTGTAATGAGCAATGCTACAACAACTAACGGTAAAACTCCATCTCAAGATGTAGTAGCAGTAATCGTTGGTGCATTAGCGGCAATGGGTTATTCCGCTGATCAAATCGCGCATATCCGTCCAATCGTAAGCTACAATTGGAAAATGGAAGGCCGTTTGCGTGGTAATCGATAAGATAATTGGCTAATTTGATAATCCATGGGATTACTCAATTTATATGTGTAAAAATATTTATAAATTTTGTGTAGAAACTACACATTTTGGAGGAATTTAAGATGAAAAAATTCAACGTTACAGTAAATGGTACAGCATATGATGTAGAAGTTAATGAAGTGAAAGCAGCGGCTCCTGCAGCAGCTCCTAAAGCAGCTCCAGCAGCAGCTCCAGCTCCTAAAGCAGCTCCTGCACCAGCTCCTGCTGCAGCAGCAGCTCCAGTTCCAGCAGGTGCTGAAACTGTAAAAGCTCCAATGCCTGGTAAAATCTTATCTGTAGCAGTATCTGCTGGTCAAGCAGTTAAAAAAGGCGAAACTTTGTTGATTCTTGAAGCTATGAAAATGCAAAATGAAATCGCAGCTCCACATGATGCTGTAGTTTCCGAAGTTCGCGTATCTGCTAACCAAACTGTATCCACTGGCGATGACATGGTTGTTCTTGGCTAATACCAAGTGTTGTATGACGTGGCTGCGCCACGTCATCTAACAATTTTATATTTGTGAAAGGGGAACGCATATGGAGGCTTTTGCTGTTGCGATACAATCTGTTATTAACGATAGCGGGTTCCTCGCATTTACAACAGGCAATGCTATTATGATTCTTGTAGGTTTGATCCTATTGTATTTAGCATTTGCTCGTGAGTTCGAACCATTATTGTTGGGTCCGATTGCGTTTGGTTGTTTACTTGCCAATATTCCTCGTAACGGTTTCGAAGAAGGCGTTATGGCGCTTATTAGTGCAGGTATCTCCCAAGAAATCTTCCCACCTTTAATTTTCCTTGGTGTAGGTGCAATGACTGACTTTGGTCCACTCATTGCCAATCCTAAAACATTGCTTTTAGGGGCTGCAGCTCAAATTGGTGTATTTGCTGCCTTAGGTGGCGCAATGATGCTTGGCTTTACAGCTCAAGAAGCGGCTGCTATTGGTATCATCGGCGGTGCTGATGGTCCTACATCCATTTACTTAGCTACTAAGCTAGCTCCTCATTTATTAGGTGCTATCGCGGTTGCCGCATATTCCTATATGTCCTTGGTACCGTTGATTCAACCACCTGTAATGAAACTCTTCACTACTCAAAAAGAACGTGAAATTGTTATGGAACAATTGCGCGAAGTAACACGTTTTGAAAAAATCGTGTTCCCAATCGTTGCAACGATCTTCATTTCCTTATTGCTTCCTTCCATTACATCCCTTTTAGGTATGTTGATGTTAGGTAACTTGTTCCGTGAATCTGGCGTAACTGATCGTTTATCCGATACTTCTCAAAACGCATTGATCAATACAGTTACAATTTTCTTAGCAACTGGTACTGGCTTGACAATGAGTGCGGAACACTTCTTAAGCTTAGAAACCATCAAAATTATTCTTTTAGGCTTATTCGCATTTATTTGCGGTACAGCTGGTGGCGTATTGTTCGGTAAATTGATGAGCTTAGTAGATGGTGGTAAAACAAATCCACTTATTGGTTCTGCCGGTGTATCTGCGGTTCCAATGGCAGCTCGCGTATCTCAAGTAGTAGGTGCGAAAGCTAACCCAGCTAACTTCTTGCTCATGCATGCTATGGGACCTAACGTAGCTGGCGTTATCGGTACAGCAGTAGCTGCAGGTACAATGCTTGCTATGTTGTCCAACCACTAATAATTTAATAATTATTCACCCAGGTGTACCTAAATAGGTACACCTATTGGTGAATCAAAAAGCCCTTGGTCATTATGTAATCATACATAAAAAGGGTATATTTGCAATAAATGCTTTTCAGATCGGTCATTAGGTGATTAGCAAGATTTCACAGAATAACCTTCTAGTGCTTTAAATATAGTAGAGGTGGTCACTTGTTATCAATTGAATTAAAAATACTGATTTGTTTTGTTTGGGCATTTATTGTTTTTTTTATTACTGCACTGATTATCGGTGCTGAAGGTAAAGCTAAATGGTTTCAGCAGAGAACTAAATATTCTTGGTTTAACCGCCGAGGTTTTCTTGGTGAAACTTTATTATTTGGGTATCCTAAAACAAGAGAGGGATATGGGATTACTTTTATAATGGCCTCTGCCATTGGTATCGTAGGTTATATTTTATATCTCTTATAATTATGTCAGTGCATTTCTCTGAAGGGAGATGATGATGTATGGGTACTGCAGAACAAACCTTAATCGTCCTTGCAGTCATGGCTGTTTTATTCGTTACGGAAATTATTCCTCTAGCTATTACTTCTTTAGGCGGCGCAATTACTCTAGGCCTTATGGGTATTATTACTCCTAAGGTTGTATTCTCTGGTTTATCTGATAGTACAGTTGTGTTGTTTGCTGGCATGTTCGTTGTTGGTGCTGCATTGTTCTATACCGGTTTAGCTCAAAAAATTGGGGAAACCGTAGTAAAACGTGCAGGTACTAGCGAAAATGGCTTAATGCTTGCAATTATGGTTGTTACAGCTACCATGTCCGCATTCTTGTCTAACACTGGTACAACAGCTGCATTACTTCCAGTAGTTGTTGGTATCTGTGCTGTTGCGAAGATTCCTGCATCTCGCCAATTGATGCCATTAGCATTTGCTGCTGGTATCGGTGGTATCATTACAATGGTTGGTACACCTCCAAATATTATCGTAAGTGGTACATTAACTAAATTTGGTCTTGCACCTTTTGGTTTCTTTGAATTTGCTTGGATCGGTATTCCTTTGACTATTGCTACTATCATTTTCATGATGCTCATTGGTAAACACTTATTACCTAAACATGAAATCACTGATGCTGGTGAAGTTGAACAAGAAGTAGCTGCTGAAGATATTTCTAACGATCCCAAGAAACAATTGTTCTCTGGTCTTATTCTTTTAGGCGTTATCATCGCTATGATTTTAGGTGACTTCCTAAAAGGTTTTGGTATTAACTTACCATTGAGCATGGTTGCCGTTATCGGTGCAATGCTTTGCGTATTAACTGGTTGCTTGAACGAAAAACAAGCTTACACATCCATTGACTGGGTAACAATCTTCTTGTTTGCTGGTATGATGCCAGTGGCAACTGCACTTGACCAATCTGGTGCAGGTAAAATGATTGCCGATGCAGTAATTGGCGTTATGGGGTCCGATCCTAGCCCTTACTTTGCAACAGGCGTATTGTTTGTTTTGTCTTGTGTTATGACTCAATTTATGTCTAACACTGCATCTTGTGCATTATTGGCTCCTATCGGTATCTCCATTGCCCAAGGTATGGGTGCTGATCCCCATGCTGTATTGATGGCTATCGGCGTTGCTGCATCTTGTGCATTTGGTACACCTGTAGGTACACCTCCAAATACATTAGTACTTGGTCCTGGTCAATACAGATTTATGGATTATGTAAAAGCCGGTGTTCCATTGACTTTAGTTTGCTTCGTAGTAAGCTTAATTATTATACCGATGGTATGGCCATTCTTCCCTGGTAAATAATAGGGGATAGGTTACTCTACTATAAGCGCACATATTATGAGGTCGAATCGTAAGATTCGACCTCTTTTTTATAATTATTTTTTGTCAAAGTTGCACTCGGCAAATCAATAAATATAGGATCTGACTTAGTTATATGAAAATATGCTACGTGGATTAAATTATTTTAATTAAATTGAGCAATAAAAATCAATGATAATAAATATTGATAATTGAATTCCTAGTATAGTAGTACGTATTTTGATTGAAATGATAATTAGTATATTCTCAATTATTGATTATTAAACTCAATTATATAAATGAAAAGAAATATCAAAATACATATAAATATAGGCTTTTTATGATAAAAAGGAACAATTATTATGCAAAATATTATATAATTTTTTATCATTTTCATTTGACTTTCAATTTGAACTGTGTGATAATGAGAACATAAGTTGAGGCAAGTGCCTTTCTAAATGATAATAAAAAGTTCTGATCTATATTTTGATGGAGGTCCTAATTATGAGAGTTATTGCTGATGGTTGCATTAAATGTGGTTCTTGCGCATCTGTTTGCCCAGTTTCCTGCATTACTGAAGGCGAAACTAAATACGAAATTGGCGATGCTTGCATCGATTGCGGTTCTTGCGAATCCGTTTGCCCAGTTTCTGTAATTTCCGCTGAGTAATCACAAATAAAATACGCCCCTCATTGAGGGGCTTTTTATTTTGCCTAAATTTGCGTAACTTAGTATAATAGGACTATTAAGAATTATATTATAGTAAGGGAGTTAATCTTGTTTTATACAGTACTTATCATTTGGTTATTATTGGACCAATTAACTAAATATTATGTAATGAATCATTTTTTGTTAGGTGAATCTTTGCCTGTTATTCCTAATGTATTTCACCTTACCTATATTATTAATCGCGGTGCAGCCTTTGGTATGTTAGCGAATCAACGATGGTTTTTCTTACTAGTAGCTATTATTCTATTAGCCGTTTGTGCCTTTTACTGGAAGCGACTAGCTAAGGGTCATTGGACTTTGCAAATCGGATCCGCCTTATTAGTTTCAGGTGCTATTGGTAATGGTATTGACCGATACATGATTCATGGAGTAGTGGATTTTTTTGATTTCCGCATATGGCCTATTTTTAATGTAGCAGATATTGGTATTTGTATAGGTGTAGCTTTTGTTGTATTTTATTTATTTACATTGAAAGAGGACCATGAGTAACTTTCACTAAGAGAATTATATAGGTCATCGACTTGGTTAATAGGTAATTTTGTTATATACATAATACTTAACTCATAGAGGAGTAGGGGATGAATGAATATATTGTAAGTGCTGAGCAAGAAGGCATGAGACTAGATGTATTTTTAACTGAACAGATGGAAGGATCTCGTAGCTATATTCAAAGTTTAATTAAAGGTGGTCATGTTACAGTAGGTGGTAAAGTAGGGAAGGCTAATCTTCGGCTTACACCTGATACTGTAATTCGTGTAGAGATCCCAGAGCCTGAATCAATTGAGGTTAAACCCGAGGATATTCCTTTAGATTATTTATATGAAGATCACGATATTGTTATTGTTAATAAACCTCGTGGCATGGTGGTGCATCCTGCAGTAGGAAATTATTCTGGTACACTTGTAAATGCTTTATTATTCCATTGTAAGGACCTATCAGGTATTAATGGTGAAATTAGACCGGGTATTGTGCATCGCTTAGATAAAGATACGTCTGGTGTTATGATGGTTGCAAAAAATGATGCAGCGCACATTGGTCTAGCAGAACAAGTAAAGGCACATTCTGCAAGACGTACGTACTGGGCGCTAGTACAGGGTAATATTGTAGAAGAAAAGGGGACTATTAAGGCGCCTATTGGGCGCCATCCAAAAGACCGTATGAAAATGGCTGTAGTCTTTGAAAACAGTAAAGATGCAGTAACACATTTCAAAGTATTAGCGCGTTATGGTCATCAAACCTTGGTAGAGTGTAATTTAGAAACAGGTCGAACACATCAAATTCGTGTTCACTTTGTTTATATTGGACATCCTGTTGTTAATGATCCGTTTTATGGATATAGACGTATGGATTTTCCTATAGAAGGGCAAGCATTACATTCTAAATCGTTAGATGTTAAACACCCTATTACAGGTGAAGAGATGCATTTTGAAGCACCGGTACCAGCTGATTTTAAGGCATGCTTAGAATTTGCTAAGACCTATCGTGAAGATAAATGAAAATAGTCTAAATGTTTACATTGATTGTTTAAGTACATATTTTTACTAGTTATTTGGATATAGGGGCATAGAACAATCCTATGCTGTAAAGGGCGTATATATGGAGAAGAAACGCTTATTAATGGATCAAGACGCTATAATGCGTGCGATTCGTCGTATTAGTCATGAAATTTTAGAACGCAATAAAGGTTTATCTAATGCGTTAATTGTAGGTATTGAACGGCGTGGTGTCATTTTGGCAAAACGTTTACAAGCTGAAATTGAGCGTATAGAAGGTATTCATATTGATTGTGAGTCTTTGAACGTTGCAGTGTATCGTGATGATCGTGATGCTCGTCCTAAAGAGGGGAAACCGTGTACGATCGATACAACGGAAAAGACAATTATCCTTGTAGATGATGTTTTGTATACGGGCCGTACTATTCGTGCTGCTTTAAATGCATTAATGACGGCTGGTAGACCTAGATCTATTCAATTGGCCGTTCTCGTCGATCGTGGTCATCGTGAATTGCCTATACGAGCAGACTATGTAGGTAAAAATATTCCTACATCGCATCTTGAAAGTGTACGCGTTGCCGTCGCTGATCTGGATGGTGAAGAAGGGGTTACAATACAGGAATAACCTGTATTGTAACCCCTTTTTGAGTATTAGCATATAATAAGATGGTTTATCTTAATAAACTTAAATTATTCGACTCTTATATTTATGTGCAGAATGTTTCTACCAGATCGTAGTTCTGCTTATCTTATGTATTGTGGCGTATAGGTGTAGTCCATATGGCCCATTCGTTTGATTTCATTATGTAAGCATAAGGCCTGTACATCTGTAGCTAATGTATCGATTTGATGCATCGTTTGCCCCAATGTATTTAATTCATTAGGTGCTTTGGCCCATTTTTGAATAAGTGGTATTTCAAAATCATTTCGAAGCCATTGACGACCTCTATCGTTGAAGGCAAGTAAACGAGCATATTGTGGATCTTCTTGCATAGCATTTTGCAATACATCTTTTTGGATTCCTAGAGCGAGATAGGCTCCCATCCGTTGTAAACGTGCATAGGTATAGCGCTTTGATTTTATATGCTCCATAGCCAAGTTCCACGTAGGTTGTTGAGCTGCTTTAGACCATAAGTGTTCAATACCTTCGTTGAACTCCCCAAAGCTTTCCAGCTTGGTTGTTGATGTACGACGACTTAAGGAATGGATTATATCATAGTAGCGGTTATAGTTTACATAGGCACCATTAGAAATTATATTAGTCATATCGTCTGCAATAGTCTTAGGAACGATACTGTTTATATTACAATTGTTACTACTCGTAGCCATATCTGTTATGAGTTTACGCAATGCTGTACCAGAAGGAAAATCTTTTGTAATATTTGCTTCGTGATGATCTGATGTGCGTAAGATTGGCATGTATTTTAAGGTAGGATGATAGTTAAGTCCTGCCCGAATATATTCAAGTCCTAATAGTGCATTGGGTGTGTTTAGTATCTCTGTATCGAGGGCTTTACGAAAGGCAGAGCCATAGGACATGCCTTCGTTAATATAGGTGCGTAATACTGCTTGAGTACTTTCACAATCCATACGTTTAGCTATATCTACGAGTGCATCTAGATTAGCCGTTTCAGAACCAAAGGAAAGGGCGTCGATATGTAAAGCTTTTACCATACGAATAGCACCTGTTCCAAAGAGTTGTGCGCTACCCAAAGAATAGAGCGTAGGTAGCTCAATAACAATATCTGCACCACCGAGAATGGCCCAACGAGCACGATCAAATTTAGAAAAAATAGCAGGTTCACCTCGTTGTACAAAGGAACCACTCATGATACAAATGCGCAGCGCATCTGAATGCTCTTGTGCTAAGGTATATAATTGATGGGCATGTCCATTGTGAAATGGATTATATTCACAGATAATACCGATTGTTTTCATAGTGTCTCCTTTCATTAGTGTTAGTGTAACAAAGCGAGGAAATACTGTAAACAACATTTCATTATATCTAAATTAAAGGCTTATTTAGATAGGTAATATTGTGTGTAAATATTAAGTTTAGTATAGATTTTCTTGTCTCTATAGGCTATAATTAACTATAAATGCTGAATTGATGTGAGGTATATGATGAAACAAAATTGGAAACGCACATTACAAGGGGCTCTACTCGGTGTTGCTCTACTAGCAATGACGGGATGTGGCTCAAATAATGTAATGGATACATATAGTTTTGGCCATCAAGTTATCCGTGTTGGTCAATCTGAGGTTACCATTGCTTTGCCTTATGAAATGGGTAAAAGCACAAAAAATATGACTGATGATGGATATCCAATCGATATTTATGGATCCGTTACAGAGCATATGGTGATTGAAGTTGAAGCTTTGCGTGCTGGTGATAACAAGCCATTGCCTACGGTTGATGAGTTTTTGCATCGTAGTAAGTCTGAGTTCACTAAGATGGGCGCAACCATCAAGGAAGAATCTGTAGCTTTACAAGGTACATCTGCAAAGAAGCTTGATGTGACGTATACAACACAAGGGCAAACATTTAGATTTTCTCAATACGTATTCTTAGATCATGGCGTATTGTGGAATATAATCTATCAATATCCTGAAAAGGATCAGGTAGGTGCTGATATCAGCAAAGAAATTCAAAACAAGATTCAAGTTACACAACAGAAAGAGGGTTAATCGATGAACGTATTAGTAGTTAACTGCGGTAGTTCTTCCTTGAAATATCAATTACTTGATATGACAACTGAAACAGAATTGGCAAAAGGCCTTTTTGAAAAGATTGGTGATCAAGATGCTATTTTCACTCACAAACGTCCTAATGCAGATAAATTAGAACGCGTTGAGCCAATTTTGAACCATAAAGAAGCGCTTCGCATTTTGCTAGATATTTTAGTTGATGCTGAATTTGGTGTTATCTCTTCCATGGATGAAATCGATGCTGTTGGTCACCGTGTAGTACACAGCGGTGAAAAATTTGCTGACTCCGTATTGATTACACCAGCAGTTATGGAAGCGTTGGAAGAATGTGCTTCTCTTGCACCATTGCATAACCCACCAAACATTCAAGGTATTGAAGCTTGTGAAGCAATTATGCCAAATGTACCTCAAGTTGCTGTATTTGATACTGCATTCCATCAAACTATGCCAAAAGAAGCATATATGTATGCGCTTCCTTACTCTTATTATGAAGATTATGGCATTCGTCGTTATGGCTTCCATGGTACATCCCATAAATATGTAGCACAACGTTGTGCAGAATTAATGGGTAAACATATGACTGATCTTCGTATCATCACATGTCACTTGGGGAATGGTTCCTCTGTGGCTGCTATTAAAGGTGGTCGCTCCATCGATACTACAATGGGCTTCACTCCATTGTCTGGTTTGATCATGGGTACTCGTACAGGTGATATTGACCCTGCTATTGTTCCATTCTTGATGGAAAAAACAGGTATGACCTATGAAGAAATTGATAGAGTTATGAATAAAGAATCCGGTGTATTAGGGATTTCTGGTGTATCCAATGACTTCCGTGTGATTGAAGAAGCTGCTGCTAATGGCAATAAACGCGCACAATTGGCATTGAACATGTTCCATTACAAAGTTCGTCGTGTAATCGGTGCCTTTGCTGCTGTTATGGGCGGTGTAGATGCTATCATCTTTACTGCTGGTATTGGTGAAAACGGTATTGGTAACCGCGATGCAATCTGTAATGGTTTGGAATACTTAGGTACTCGTATTGATTCTGAACGCAATAATGTTCGTGGTAAAGAACAAGAAATCAGTGCTGATGGCTCTAAAGTTAAAATCTTCGTAATTCCTACAAACGAAGAAATCATGATTGCTCGTGATACTCAACGTATTACTGCAGCATTGAAAAAATAATATAGTTCGTATCTGAACTGAGTGACTAATAGAGTCATAAAACCCCGCCTATATCTTAGATATGGACGGGGTTTTTGTAGTTTTTATGCATAGAATATCTTATAATAGTATGTATAGTTATTAATTAGTGATTTCTTTAAAAGGGGTAAAGCATGACGGTATTATATGAAGAAAAATCTCAGCGCACCAGAAGTGCAGAGTTATTGGTAGTATTTTTTGTGATTTTATTGCTGTGTGCAGCAGCTTATACAACGTATCGCAGTATTCAATTACATACGGTTTTATTAGCTGAGTACTTTATTGAAATCATGGCCATCATTGTTATGGTTAAACAGGCTGTTAGTCGATATACCTATATTTTGACAGATACAAAGCTTGTAATTGAAGAAAACTCTATCTTTAGAAATCGTCATTTTGAAGTAGATTATGACATGATTGATGGGGTGTTCAAGTTTGAACGTGAGTTGTTGACAAATATTAAATACCGCTATAAATATAGAAAATGCTCTACCTCTGATCCACGTCCTATTTGGTCCCTTGTGTATTCTATTGTAGATGGAAATAAGATTAAAAATGGCCGTTTGCTGTTGAAAGCAGATGATAGATTCTTTGAAATGTTAGAAGAATATGTACCTGGTCGTATTCGGGTACCTCAAGCGGATATCGTGTTTTATGCAGCGGTGCGAGCTGATGCGGTGAAGCATGGGGAAGATGTACAAGAATATTATGAAAAATTAATTTCTTCTGAAGAAGATAAAGAAACAACTATTTAAGGGACGGTCAGTTTTAGGGTAATAGGTAGATATAACTTTTGTGCACCAAGAATTTTATGTACAAGAATTTTAATGTAAAGGAGTGTATATGGCTGGATTGTATTTGGCGAGCCAATCACCACGTAGAACTGAATTATTAACACAGGTCGGGATTGATCATACTGTTGTATCCAGTACTTATGAGGAGTCTAATGAAGGTTACGACAACCCTATTGAAATGGTGAAAGCCCAAGCATTAGGTAAGGCTCGTTGTGCTGTAGGTGTTCCAGATGGAAGTATTGTGTTAGGAGCAGATACTATTGTTGTCCTTGATAATAAAGTATTAGGTAAACCTTATGATGAGTCTGATGCACGCCATATGTTGGAGCATTTATCGGGTAGAGCGCATTCTGTAATTACTGGAGTCGCGTTACTCATCAAAGGAAAAGAGGTAGTTTTTTACAATGAAACAAAGGTCTATTTTAAACATTTAGCACCTTTTGAAATCGAGTCTTATATTGCTAGTGGGGAACCGATGGATAAGGCTGGAGCTTATGGCATCCAAGGAAAGGGCGCACTATGGGTAGATAAAATAGAGGGCTCTTATACTAATGTGGTAGGGTTACCAGTTGAACATGTATACGATGAACTTTGCAAGGCGTTAGGGGCTAAATAACACTAGCGCATCAGATGAATCGTGTTATAATTGGCTGTGCTGTGCTGTGCTGTGCTGTGCTGTGCTGTGCTGTGCTGTGCTGTGCTGTGCTGTGCTGTGCTGTGCTGTGCTAAATAAATTTTAAGAGAGTAGATGTGTTTGTTGCTTGATTTACAAATGGTGTTATCTATTTGAATGGAGAGATTCTATGGAAGTACCAACAGTAAGTGTAAAAGATATGTTACCATTCCAGCGACCTCGAGAAAAATTTCTCGCCTTAGGTCCATCACATATGGCGATGGAGGAGTTGTTGGCTATTTTATTACGTACAGGGGTAAAGGGGCAATCTGCGATTTCTTTGGCAAGTGATATTGTACAATCCTTTGATGATGGTGTTTATGGTCTTAACCGAATGACCGTAGATAATCTGATCAAAATCAAGGGTATTGGTAGAGATAAAGCAGTGACGCTATGTGCAGCACTTGAAATGGGTAGGCGATTAGGGGAGTTAAAGATTAAAGAGACTTATGAAGATTTTTCGCAACCTTTTGTAATAGCTCAATATGTGATGGAGCGACTGCGTCACGAAGATGTGGAACATGTGTGGGCTGCCATGCTAACATCTCGAAATAAGCTTATTCAGTTGGAACATATCTCTAATGGTGGATTAGTATCAAGTCTTGTAGAGCAAAGAGCAGTATTTAAAAAAGCTATAGCATGCAATGCGGCGGCTATTATTCTAATCCATAACCACCCGTCAGGCGATAGTAGACCAAGTGATGAAGATATACGGCTAACGAAAATGTTTGTTAGTGCTGGTCAATTTATGGGGATTCCTGTACTCGATCATATCGTTATAGGGGATAATGAATTTACGAGCCTCAGCGAAATTGGTAAATTGAGCTGAGCCTAAATAAACTGAACAAAGCCAAATAAGATTATTAAAAGCACTCATTTTGAACTATACCTAATTTTGATGCATGGGTAAGTTCCTATAAATGAGTGCTTTTCCTTATTGAATATGAGATTTTATGTATGAAGTTATGTAATTTTTATGTATGACTTATGAGTACAGGAATTATGCATTATCAGTGCTTTTAACAAAAGGAAAGGTACTGATATCAATGGAAAAAGTCGCGTTATATATGGTAAAATGGAATGATGATGTAATGAAGGAGAAATTACTATGAGTTCCATTTTACCTACTCTAGGAAAAGATGTAAGTATAGATATTGGTTCCATACAAACGCGCCTCATGGGGGGGACGCGAGGGACTGTTATAAGCGAACCATCGATTATAGCAACTGATACAAAACAAGAAAAAGTAGTAGCCGTTGGTGATGAAGCGGCGCGCCTCGTATTGCGCATGCCCGATATGTGGCGTCCGTTAACGCCTTTAAAGGATGGATTTATAGTTGACTATCGCGTTATGCATACTATGCTTAGCTACTTTCTTAATAAGGTGTCTAATGCATTGCGTCGAGCTCGGGTTGTGGTAGGGGTTCCTTGTGGGATGACCGATGTTGAGCAACGAGCCATGATGGATGCTGTTATTCAAGCTGGTGCTAGAGAGGTATTTCTTATCGAACGACCTGTGGCGGCTGCTATTGGTTGTGGTGTGCCTATCTTTGAAGCGCAAGGATCTATGGTCATTGATATCGGCGGTGGCACTATTGATATGGGGATTGTTTCTTTAGGTGGTATCGTGGATAGCAAAACAATTCGTTTTGGTGGTTCTGATATTAATAATGCCTTATTGCGCTATGTGCGTGAGTGTTTTGGCATTATCGTATCTGATGAAACTATAATAGATATTAAGCATACATTAGGAACAGCTGTCGCTCCATTAGAGGATGCAGAGTATGCCTTTCAAGGGCGCGATATGATGAACGGCTTAGGTAGACGTTGTGTGATTCACCAATCTGAAGTGTACCAAGTTATAAATGAATGTTTGATTGGGCTCTTGGATGAGGTTAAGCAAATGATTCGTGCTACTGCACCAGAAATCGTGGCTGATATTATGCAACATGGCATATGGCTTACTGGCGGTACAGCAAGACTATCTGGTTTAGCGGACCGGATTGGTACTGAATTAGGGGTACCTGTTCACGTTCCTGAAGCACCTGAAACAAAAGTTGTGGTAGGCCTTAATGGGGCCTCATCTGATTTAGTGAGCTTATCGCGTTTTATTGTAAATTCTAAGAATAGAAAGGGCCGAGATTAGCATGATACAGTCAGATAAAAAGTTAATTATCATCGTTGTCATTGGTTGTATCCTAATGGCATTGCTCGGCTTTGCGTGGAAGCAACGGACTAGTATTCCCTTTGTTACGGTTACCCTCGAAGGAATTACAACGCCTTTCGCTTATGGGTCAGCCCGTTTATTAGAGGGTGTTCAAACTAGCTTTACAGTACTTAATAATGCTATTTTCTCTAATATTGAAAGTGAAGAGGAAGCATCTCGTAAAGCTACATTGGAACAAAAGGTAGTTAACTACGATGAAGTAGTGGCAGAGAATATTCGTCTTCGTCAGCTTTTAAACTATAAAAGTAGCCATCCAGAATTCTCCATGACCTTAGCGGGTATCATTACAAAGGATTACGGTACTTGGACAAATACTTTCACCATTGATAAAGGGAGTGATGAAGGTATGGCAGTTAACATGGCTGTTGTGGTACCTAGTGGTGTCGTTGGTTTTATTACAGATGTATATCCGCATTCTGCTCGCGTTCAAACCATTCTTGATCCTCGTAGCGCAATAGGTATTCTTGTACAACGACCTGAATCTCGTTTGTCTGGCGTTGTAAAAGGTAATGGAAATACACCTCGTACACCTTCTATGGTAAATATTGCTCGCGATGGGGACGTATTGGTAGGGGATAAGTTGATTACCTCCGGTTATGGTGGTATCTATCCAAAAGGTTTACCTGTTGGCAACGTGCAATCTATCGAAAATGATTCGGAAGGATTTGTTAAAAATGCGGTAGTCACACCGAGTGTAGACTTTTATCGTTTAGAAGAAGTTTTTGTGCTTACCTCGTCTTCTCTAAGTGCACCACAAAAACCAGAACTTGAACCTAAACTTGTACCTCAAACACAACGAGATCAAGTAGAGGGGGCAAAGGGGGCCGTTAAACAATGATGCGTCTAGCTTTAGCTCTCTGTGGATTTTTAATATATTTTATACAAGCGCAATTATTGCCTACTATTTTCCATACAAATTGGTTACCAAACTTAATTTTGACGATAATTGTTATGATTACTTTATTTAAAGGTCGTCGTATGGGGTTGATATCTGCTGTTATTGGAGGTATCGTACACGATGTATTGATATCTAACTTTTTTGGGCTCCATCTATTCCCATACGTAATTGTGGTATACCTATTATCTGCCGTAAAGCATCGTATCTATGAAGAACGCTGGTATTGGTCTAGCGGTATAGTAGCTATTTGTACATTGCTAGATGGCGTTATTCGTAGCTTTATGATATTAGCTAGTGGTGGCGATTTGCACTTTGGACTATACTTGTGGCATATGGTATTACCCGTGATGTTCTGGAATGGCTTGTTAGGCGCTATTTTACATGGTTTGTTATGGCGTAAGGATGATGAACAACAAGGTTATATTTGGTAAGGATTAAGGGGGTGAAAGAGTGCTTGAAGGCCTCTATAAACGAAGAAAAACGAATCGCTTTGATGTACTCTTTTACATTGTAGCCGGCATATTTATAGTTTTGGCTTTACGTCTGATGACGTTGCAAATCTTGTCTGGTGGTTATTACCAAGCTAAGGCAGAAGGTAACCGTTTGCGCATGGTATCCATGACAGCTGCTCGTGGTATTATGTACGATCGAAATGGTCAAATCTTGGTAGGTTCTAGACCGGCCTACACCATCTCGATTTTGCCTACGGGTAAGGCTTTAGATGAAGGCGAAGTTGCTAAGTTGGCAGCCTTGCTGAAAATTAAACCTGAAGATATTACAAAAAAGGTAAATGATCATAAATATGGTTATGAGCCGATTCGTATTGCTAATGATATTTCTATGGATGTAGTTACAACCATAGAAGAGCATCGTCATGAATTACCAGGTGTTACCATAGATGTAGAACCACTTCGTTATTATCCATATGAAACGATGGCTTCTCAGCTCTTTGGTTATGTGGGTGAAGTGAGCGAAGAAGAATTAGAAGAGCTAAAACAGCAAGATCCAAATACTCTTATTAGTGGTGGTACTATTTTAGGCCGTTCTGGCCTTGAGAAATTATATGATTCCATCTTGCGTGGTACTGATGGTGGTAAACAGGTAGAGGTTGATGCTACAGGCCGACCGGTTGCGGAGGTAGATAGAAAGCATACAGTGCCTGGAGCTAATATCCATTTGACAATAGATGCAAATTTACAAAAGGCTGCTGAAGAAGCTGTTAAGAACCAATTAGAGCAGTTGCGTGCCCAAGGTATTCCAGCTCAAGGAGCTGCGGTAGTAGCAATGGATCCAAATACGGGTGCCATTTTGGCTATGGTCAGTGCGCCTGAATTTAATCCTAACTGGTTCGCGAAAGGGATTACAACTGCGCAGTGGAATCAATTGAATAATGATAAGAACCATCCGTTTGATAATAAGGTTATTTCTGGTGAATATCCACCAGGTTCGCCGTTCAAGATTATCACTGGTACGGCGGCTTTAGATCTTAAAAAGGTTACCCCTGAAGAAATGATTTTTGATAGTGGTAAACATTGGCTTATCGATAAACGAAATGCAGAAGGCGAAGCATTGGGGTGGCTCAACTTTAATAAAGCTCTTGCAAAATCAGATAATGTTTACTTCTATGAAATGGGCAATCGCGTTGGCATAGAAGGACTTGTAAAATATGCTGGCTACTTTGGTATTGGTGAAAAGACCGGCATCAATCTTGTTGGTGAGGCCTCTGGTAATATGGCAAGTCCTGCTTATAAACGCAAAGTGTATGATGAAGATTGGTATTTAGGTGAAACCTTTGATGCGGCCATAGGTCAGTCTTTTACCTTGGTGACGCCATTACAAATGGCTGTTATGCTCAGTGAAGTAGCAAATGGTGGAATTAAATACCGCCCATATGTGGTGAGCCGTATTGATAATAAGGATGGTACGCCAAAAGAAATCTTTGGCCCAGACAAACTCGGTATTTTACCTGTACCAAAAAATATTATGGATCTTGTTCGCGAAGGCTTGCGTGACGTTACTAATGAAGGTGGTACAGCAGGGGAGTTGTTTAAAGGATTCCCTATTGATGTAGCTGGTAAAACGGGTACTTCAGAGAATGCACATGGTAGAGATCACGGCTGGTTTGTCGCCTATGCACCATATGATAAGCCACAAATTGTAGTGGTTGCACTTGTTGAGCAAGGTAGCTTTGGTGCTGGGTCGGCAGGGCCTATCGTACGAGATATATTGGCTGCGTACTTCAATGTACCAGTGAATAAGAAATCTAATGATACAAATAGTAAAGGTAATAAAGAAACCGCTGCGGGAACAAGCTCTAATAATGGGCAAAAACCTCAGAATGCGGTAACTAGTGGGCAACCAAGAAAGGATTAGTATGGGCGAGATAATCGGCATTGTATCTGGTAAGGGTGGCGTAGGTAAGACTACGATTACCGCTTGCTTGGGTTCAGCCTTAAGCTATGCAGGGCATCGCGTATTGCTTTGTGATGGAGATTTTGGATTGCGCGACTTAGATCTTGTGTTAGGAGTGGCAAATGAAATTATTTACGACGCACTAGATGCGAGCGAAGATAAAGACTATATGGATGATGCCGTCGTATCAATTGCTGAAAACTTAGATTTTCTACCAGCTAGTCAAAGTGCTCGTTGGGAAGATATAGGTCGTAAGAAATATAAAAAATTAGTCCGTCGTCTCTGTGAGGAATATGATTATATTTTAATCGATGCTCCTGCTGGTATCGGCAAGGGCATAGAGGCTATTTTAGAATTAGTAAATCGCTGTATCGTAGTGACACATCCTTTATGGGTGTCTTTACGTAATGGGGCGCGGATGATTCAAGTATGTCAAGAACATAATATTCGTGATTATGCTATTGTTTTTAATGCGGTACCTATCGATGGAGAGGATATCCATTTATATGATATGTTAGAAGTCCTTCGCGCTGAATATGTAGGGGCCATGATTCCTTATGACGAGGATGTTCAGGTGTATACGCAAGATGGTCGTTTGTTAGAATTTGTTTCTAGTGAACTAAAAGCTGTGTTAGCACCTCTTGTAGATTATGTAACGACCGGTGACTGTTGGGAAGACTACGATGTACAAAAGCACTTTGATGCTTATGTAACTAAGAAAAAAGCATCGAAGGGGCAAGCTAGCACACCAAGTCTTGCAACAGTAGGTGATTCTATTTTTGATGATTCTAACAATGTTCATTACATTAATCGTGGTGGTTGGACCACGCATCGCTTGTTGGTGCAAGGTAAACAAAGCTTGTGGCGCCGTAGCAAGTTGAAATAGGTGATATGATGTGGCGTAAAATATGGACAGATAGTGATTGGACTATCATCATATGTACTATATTACTTGTCGGAATTGGTCTTACAGCTATTGGTAGTGCTACCCATGTGAATCACGAGGCTATTAGTTTTGGTAGTCTAGTGATAAAACAACTCGTATTCTTTTTAGCAAATATAGCTGTCGTTATAGGTATGCAATTTCTAGATTACCATCGTCTTAAAGGGTGGGGGAATATGATTTATGTGATTACCATGCTTATGTTAATCGCAGTCATGGTAGTTGGTACCTCTGCACTAGGTGCACAGCGTTGGATTCAATTGGGGCCAATTACTATTCAGCCTTCAGAGTTTTCTAAACTATTGATGATTATCTGTATGGCTAAAATGCTAGAACCGCACATTGGCAAGTTAGATACCTTTAAATCTCTATTAATGCCAGTGTTATATGTAGGGATTCCTATCCTACTCGTATTCTTACAACCTGACTTGGGGACATCCCTGGTATATATTGCTATATTTGTAGGGATGCTCTTTATATCTGGTATCAAAACAAAGCTTATAAAAATCATTGCGAGTGTGGCTTTATTCTTGATGCCTTTGGGTTGGTTTGTGCTAAAAGAATATCAAAAACAACGTATTCTAGTATTTTTAAATCCAGATATTGATCCTTTCGGTTCTGGCTATCATATCATTCAGTCTAAGATTGCTATCGGGTCGGGTATGATTTTTGGTAAAGGTATCTTTAATGGCACTCAAAGTCAGTTGAACTTTTTACCAGAAAATCATACGGACTTTATCTTCTCTGTAATTGGCGAAGAATTTGGTTTTGTAGGATGCATTGTAGTATTGCTATTATTGTTTATGCTTATTTATCGCAGTATTCAAATAGCATATACCTGCAATGATAATTTTGGTATGTTATTAGCAACGGGTATCGGTACGATGTTTGCCTTCGAGGTGCTCGTAAACGTAGGCATGACGATTGGTATCATGCCTGTAACGGGGATTCCGTTGCCATTCCTTAGCTATGGCGTTAGTGCGCTAACAACTAATATGCTGAGCATTGGTATTTTATTAAATATCGCTAGACAGCGGACAAAATATATATTTTAATAGCCTTTCATAGGATTGATTGTGAAAGAAGTCTTTCATTAAAGACGGAGGATGTATGATTCAATTAGATACGTCATGGTTACAACATGTCCAAAAGCCAGCTCGTTATACGGGCGGCGAATACAATAGTATCGTGAAAGATCACAGTACTGTTGATGTAACTATGGCTTTAGGTTTTCCCGATGTGTACGAAGTGGCCATGAGTCATTTGGGCATCAAGATTTTGTATGGTCTCGTAAACCGTCGTGAAGATGCGGTAGCAGAGCGTGTATTTGCACCGTGGCATGATATGGAAGAGGAAATGCGTAAGCGTAATATTCCATTATTTTCCTTAGAAACACGTACGCCTATTAAAGATTTTGATGTGTTAGCATTTACGCTTCAATATGAAATGAGCTTTACTAACATTTTAAATATGCTCGATTTAGCAGGCATTCCTATGTATGCTAAGGATCGTGATTTAGAATTCCCACTACTTGTATGCGGTGGCCCTTGTGCGTATAACGTAGAGCCTATTGCAGATTTCTTTGATATCGTATCCCTCGGGGAATCTGAAGAGTGGGGTGATGAGTTTATCGACCTATTCAAAGCAGAAAAAGCAAAAGGCTTCCCAGGTGGTAAAGAAGGCTTCTTGCGTAAAGTAGCTCAAATTCCTGGTACCTATTGTCCAGCTCTATACGATGTTGAATATACAGAACAAGGCGATTTTAAATCGATTATGCCGCGTTTTGAAGACGTACCAGCAGCCGTTGAGAAACGTATTATAGAGGATGTAGAGAATATATTCTATCCAACAAAGCCTGTTGTACCATTCCTTGATATAGTGCATGATCGCGCTGTATTGGAGCTATTCCGTGGCTGTACACGTGGCTGTCGTTTCTGTCAGGCAGGTATGCTTTACCGTCCAGTTCGTGAAAAGACACCAGAACGTTTGTTGCAAATTGCTAAAGATACGATTGCCAATACTGGGTATAATGAAATATCCTTGATGAGTTTAAGCTCTGCAGACTACTCCAAATTACCTGAGCTTGTAGATATGCTTATGGAAGAGTTTAAAGATAAACAAGTTAGCGTTAGCTTACCGTCCTTGCGTATCGACAGTTTCTCTATCGATATTGCGAAAAAGGTACAGCAAGTGCGCAAGAGCGGTCTTACCTTTGCTCCTGAAGCAGGTACGCAACGAATGCGTGACGTTATCAATAAAGGCGTTAGTGAAGAAGACTTATTGGCGGCCTGTACTAATGCTTTCAAATCTGGTTGGAATACAGTTAAATTATATTTTATGATGGGCCTTCCTACAGAAACAGACGAAGATTTGGCTGGTATTGCGGATCTTGCTTACAAGGTACTCGATTTACACCGTGAAATTACAGGGAAGCGAAATGGTTCTGTAACGGTGAGCGTATCCTTTTTCGTACCAAAAACACATTCTCCATATCAATGGTATGGTCAACAAGATGTAGAGGAAATTCATCGCAAACAACGTTACTTGAAGTCCCTCATCAATAATCGTAACATTTCCTACCACTACCATGATGGCTATACTGGCTACATGGAAGCCGCTTTTGCTCGTGGAGACCGCAGATTGTCAAAAGTTCTCGTAGAGGCTTGGAAGGCAGGTTGTAAATTCGATGGTTGGACCGAGTTCTTTAACTATGAAACTTGGTTGAAAGCATTTGCTGACTGTGGATTGGATCCTGCGTACTATGCACGTCGTACTCGTGATTTCGATGAGCCATTGCCTTGGGATCATTTAGATTGCACTGTAAGTAAAGCCTTCTTAAAACGCGAGTGGGAACAAGCAGTAGAAGCGAACCTTACAGGCGATTGTCGTCGAGCTCCATGTAAGGGCTGTAATGTATGTCCAGAGCTCAATACAGCTATTATTGACTATAAGGAGGGTGGCAGAGTTGAAAAAGTTACGTTTGGCCTTAAATAAGGGCGAAGAATTACGATTCCTGTCACACCTTGATTATGCTCAAGCTGTAGAGCGGATGATACGTCGAGCAGAAATTAAAATGGCGTACTCTGAAGGGTTTAACCCTCACATGAAAATTAGCTTCTCCTCTGCACTCGCCTTAGGCGTAACCGCAGCAGCTGAATATATCGATATGGATGTGCTTGAAGAGGATAGTTTAGAGTCCATTATGGACCGTTTAAACCGTGTAGCGCCTCCTGGTCTTGAGGTTCTAGATGGTAAAGAAATGCCTGAAAAGGTGAAAAAGATGATGGCCATCTGTAACTTTGCTATCTATGAGGTAACAGGCCCTATGACAGATGAAAATGCTGATTGGGCTGCGTTACTCAAACCTTTTAATGAAGCAATGGAAATTTCTTATGAAAAGGTAACACCTAAGAAAACTCGTACCATTGATGTAAAAGAGTTTGTAAAAGAACCGATCGTAGCCTCTGTTAAAGAGGGTATGGTGACCCTTACAATGGGCATCGGCATTTATCCGCAAGGCACAATCAAACCTAGCGAAGTGTGGAATTTAGGTAAGGATCAATATAATTGGCCTATTACAACTAGCTACGAAATTCATCGTAAAGCAATTATGGTAGAAAACGAAAAAGGCCGCTATACGCCTTTAGAGATTAATTACTAATTATAATTTAGATGACAAAGAAGGGAGGGATAGGATGCATAAAATTTTGGTCAATGTTATGCGTGAAGAAATTCGTATGGCTGTTATCGACGAAGAAGGCCAGCTAGTGGATTTTGTCTTGGAGCGTACCGATGATTCTCATATGGCAAATCATATGTACAAAGGCACAGTAAAGAATGTATTAAATGGTATGCAAGCGGCCTTTGTTGATATTGGGGGCTCTCAAAATGCGTATTTGAACCTTCAACAAGGGAAGGAACAGAAAATTTTGCCACGTCTATCTGTGGGGCAACAAATTCTCGTTCAAGTAGTGAAAGAAGAAATGCTCGGTAAAGGTGCCCGCGTGACTGCAGACGTCAGTTTGGCTGGTCGTTTTATGGTACTATTACCATATTCTGAAGGCATGCATATTTCCAAGAAAATTACTGATGAGGCCTTGCGTAGTAAACTACAAGAATTGGCAGCCCCTTATGTACAAGAAGGTTGCGGTTTTATCATTCGTACTGCAGCAGCTAAGGCCAGTGCCGATGAAATCGGTCGTGATATGGAGTATCTGTGGCGGACCTGGCAACATGTGTTGAAGCGCTTTAAGGTGGCGAAGAGCGGTACTGATTTATATAGTGACGCGGATTTCTGGTTCCGCCTTGTACGGGACTATGCGCATCGCAATGTAGAGGAAATTATTGTCGATTCCGATATGGGAGAATCCCGATTGCTGGACCTCTTAGGGCATGGACCTACGTCACAACAAATTAAAGTAACACGTCATCGTGATAGCACACCGATTTTTAAAGCAAATCACATTGAACCTCAATTGGAAGATCTTATCTCTCGCGATATTAATCTTCCTTCTGGTGGTTCAATCCGTATCGATCATACTGAAGCTCTCACCGTGTTTGATGTAAACTCTGCTCATTATACTGGCAAGTCTAATAAGCTGGAAGATTTAGCTTTCACAGTCAATAAAGAGGCAGCAAAAGAAATCTGTCGTCAATTGCGTTTGCGCGATATTGGCGGTATTATTGTGGTCGATTTTATTGATATGAAAGATAAAGAGCATCAACAAGAATTGTTAAAATTGTTGGGAGTACAAGCTAAGTTAGATAAAATGAAAACGGTTGTATGCGGCATTAGTTCGCTTGGCCTCGTAGAGATGACCCGAAAGCGAGCTCGCCAAGGCTTGCAAACCTTGATGTTTGATACATGCCCTCAATGCGGTGGTACGGGTTATATGTTGTCAGGGCGTACTGTATATATGCAGATTGTGCGTCGTATCCGCGAGTTATTTAAGTCGGGACGTATTAAAACGAATCTAGAAATCGAAGTTCATCCGGAGGTGGCTCAGTATTTAACAAAGGCTGTTCTCGAGGATTTAGGTGAGTCCATAGGTCGCAAGATTTCTATTGTGGTAAATCCACAAATTAGTCGAGAAGGGTATTCCTTGATGGCTATAGCTGAATAAGTAAGTAGTTTGTTTATAGGTGAGTATAGTGTCTATATTTGAAATTATATTAATTAGTATAGGCCTAGCGATGGATGCCTTTGGTGTATCTATCGGTAAGGGGCTGACAATGCCTGTAGGTGAGAATGGTCGCAAGGTAACCTTGGCATTTCTTTTTGGTTTGTTCCAGTTTCTTATGCCTCTTATTGGTTGGCTCATCGGTCGTCAATTTATCGATGTGATTGCTGATTGGGATCACTGGATTATCTTTGGCCTTCTTGGTTATTTAGGTATCGCTATGATCAGAGAGGGACTTAGCGATGATGATGAAGATGACGATGATAAGCAATTCTTGGGTGTCTGGGAAATGATGATGCTCTCCGTAGCGACTAGCCTTGATGCAATGGCTGTAGGACTGACCTTTGCATTCTTACCTATCAATGTATGGGAAGCATCCACGATGATTGGTGTTATTACCTTTGGTATATCTTTAGTGGGTGTTTACTTAGGTAAATTTATGGGCCGATTTGTTGGAAAATATGCAGATATAGTGGGTGGCGGTGTATTAATCCTCATCGGTACAAAGATACTTTTACAACATCTTGGGATCATTGGAGAATTTTAAGGCTTATATATATGAAAGTGTCAGAAACTGAGCGGATTCTGTTCATTTTTGTTTGACATGACTGTGTAAATAGGATATACTATATCAGTATTAGTTCGGTTTACTGAACTTTGCAATCCGCGTGAAGTAGGTTTAAACGCCCGACCGAAGTTCGGGTCGGGATACCGAATTCAGCGAGTTCGATAACAAGGAGGTGTTCTCATGTACGCAATTATTAAAACTGGTGGTAAACAATATCGCGTTGCTGAAGGCGATGTAATTACTATCGAAAAATTGGAAGCAGCTGCTGACGAGTCCGTTACATTCGAAGAAGTTTTGACTGTAGTGAATGACGGCGACGTTAAAGTTGGCGCTCCTCTTGTAAACGGTGCAAAAGTTACAGGTACAGTTCTTGAGCATGGTAAAGGTAAAAAAATCTTAGTATTCAAATACAAAGCTAAATCCAACTACCGTCGTCGTCAAGGCCATCGTCAACCGTTCACAAAAGTTCGTATTGAATCTATCCAAGCTTAATTATGGTTTCCATTGGAATCCAGCGGAATAGTGATGGTCAAGTAGTTGGTTGTCATATGTCCGGTCATGCAGGATATGATGAACATGGCTTCGATATCGTATGTGCCGCAGTGTCTGCCTTATCGGCAACGGCAATGTTAGGACTCACCCAAATTGCTCGACAAGAAGGGGAGTATACGAATAGCGAAGGTCAATGTGATATAGTTCTCTCTGGTACGATTAATCAGAGTGGACAGGATATTCTGGGGACTATGCTTCTTGGTTTGGAGGAAATTAGCCGTCAATATCCAGAGTTTGTCCAAATTCACGAAATATAGGAGGTGAACTTAATGTTTACTTTTGATTTGCAATTGTTCGCACATAAAAAAGGTGTGTCCAGTACTCGTAACGGTCGTGACAGTGAATCTAAACGTCTTGGTGTTAAATGCCATGATGGTTCCATCGTAAAGAGCGGTAACATCATCGTTCGTCAACGTGGTACTCACTTCCACCCTGGTACTAACGTAGGTATCGGTAAAGATGACACTTTATTTGCACTTGTGCCTGGTAAAGTAGCATTTGAACGTGCTGGTCGTTATAACCGTAAAGTTAGCGTATACCCTGTAGAAGCTTAATTTTATAAGACTATTAATCCCTAGTGGTTTCCACTAGGGATTTTTTGTTGTTTACAGGTGATCGTAATTGAATGAATAAACCATATACATTTTAGTCATATTCGATATAGATAATCGATATAGATTAGAAATTCCCATGATATAAAGGTTGTTTCCTCTTGGGAGGGGACAACCTTTTAGCATGTATCAAATTCCTGTGCTTTTTAGTAGGAATAGTGGTATACTATGTACAGTATCAGTGAAATACCAGAAGACTGGTTGTCATATACTTTCATAAACCTAAAGAGGGGTGGTATTGCCACTAGAAAGATTTGAGGTAAGTACTATGTATGATGTAAAATCTCCAAAGGCGGAGGAATTTATTTCCCATCAGGAAATCCTTGACACACTTGCCTATGCAGAGGAAAACAAGGAAAATCGGGAGTTGTTAGATGCTATTTTAGCGAAAGCTGCTACATTTAAGGGATTAAACCACCGAGAAGCAGCAGTTCTCTTAGAATGTCCGTTACCTGAATATAAGGAAAAGCTTTTTGCTTTAGCAAAGGAAATCAAGAAGGCTATCTACGGCGATCGTATTGTTCTATTTGCACCGTTATACTTGTCTAACTATTGTATCAATGGATGTGTGTATTGTCCGTACCACTCCAAAAACCGCGATATTAAACGTAAAAAATTAACGCAAGACCAAATCAGAGAAGAGGTTATTGCGTTAGAAGCGATGGGCCATAAGCGTATTGTAATTGAGTCTGGTGAGGATCCATTAAATAATCCTCTTGAATATATTTTGGAATCCATCAAGACAATTTACGGTATCAAAAATAAAAATGGTGAAATCCGCCGTGTAAACGTAAATATTGCAGCTTGTTCCGTTGAGGACTACAAAAAATTACATGAAGCTGGTATTGGCACATATACATTATTCCAAGAAACATATAACAAAGAAAACTATGAAGCTTTACATCCTACAGGCCCTAAGAGCGACTACGCCTACCATACAGAGGCGATGGACCGCGCTATGCAAGGTGGTATTGATGATGTAGGCATCGGAGTGCTTTATGGTTTGGAACATTACAAATATGATTTTGTAGGCTTGTTGATGCATGCAGAGCATTTAGAAGAGGTTTTTGGCGTAGGTCCACATACCATTTCTGTGCCTCGTATTTGTCCAGCCGATGACATCGATGTAGATGATTTCAGTAATGCTGTGCCTGATGATGTATTTGAAAAAATTGTTGCTCTTATCCGCGTCTCCACACCGTATACAGGTATGATTATGTCCACTCGTGAAAGTCAATCCATGCGTGAACGTGGCTTGGCATTAGGTATCTCCCAAATTAGTGGTGGATCTCGTACTAGCGTAGGTGGTTACAAAGAAGAAGAAAAGCCAGAAGATAATACGGCACAATTCGATCGTAGTGATACGCGTACATTAGATGAAATCGTTAACTGGTTGCTAGATCTTGGGTATGTTCCAAGTTTCTGTACTGCATGTTATCGTGCTGGCAGAACAGGGGACCGTTTCATGGCCCTTGCTAAATCCGGTCAAATTCACAATTGTTGCCAACCTAATGCGTTGATGACATTAAACGAATATATCATGGATTACGGTGATGAAAAGACTAAGGCTCATGGTGCTAAGGTCATCGAACAACAGTTAGAAAATATTAAAAATGATTTAGTTAAAGAAAAAGCTAAAGCTTATATTGCACAGATGAAAGACGGCGAACGAGACTTCCGGTTCTAAGGAATTCACTGATATGGAGCCTCCTATTGATAATGGGAGGCTCTTTCTTGTTGAGAAAATAGCAAAGTTTAAATGAGAATAAAATATATAAAATGGTTTATTTTATTTGCGTTTTAAGGTATAATAAATAAAAATGATAATGATAATACGTTGAATTCTAGAATAATATTGATTATAAACTACTGAGGGATATGATGATTAAGAAAAAACGTTGGCGCCTTTGTGAAGGTGACAGGGAGAAAGAGAATATCTTAATCCGTGAACTTGGTGTGAACCCTATTGTGGCTAAATTAATGGTGAATCGTCATATTGATGTTGACGAAGGTCGTCGATTTTTGCAAGGTACTTTGTCAGATTTGTTAGACCCATTCACTTTGAAAGATATGGATGTGGCTGTTTCACTAGTTCTGGAAACAATTGAAAGTCACAAACCAATCGTCATTTATGGTGATTATGATGTGGATGGTATTACTGCAACCTCTGTACTCTATCGATTTTTAAAGAAATTAGGTGCTGATGTTACATATTACATACCAGAACGTCAAAGCGAAGGGTATGGTCTCAATTTAGAGGCTTTAAAGCACCTTATTGAACGGGGAACGGATTTGGTAATTACCGTAGACTGCGGCATTAGCTCTTACGATATTGTAGAGGCTGTACGGGACCGCATCAATATGATTATTACGGATCACCATACGGCTCCAGATGTGATTCCACGAGCGAAGGCCGTCATAAATCATAAGCAAAAGGACTGTCCTTATAAGGATAAAAACTTATCTGGCGTAGGGGTTGCTTTCAAATTATGCCAAGCTTTGTGGCTTACAAAGCACGGAGAATGGTACTTAGATGATTTAGATATCGTTGCACTTGGCACTGTGGCCGATGTAGTACCTTTGGTCGGTGAGAACCGCATCATTGTGAAATCGGGCCTTGAGAAGATGAATAGCTATCCTAATTTGGGGATTAATAAGCTAATTGATGTAGCGGGGCTTCATGAACGAACTATCACCTCTGGACATATTGGCTATACTTTAGCACCTCGCCTTAATGCAGCTGGTCGCGTAACGCATGCAACGCGTGCTGTTGAACTACTCGTGACCGATGATGCAGATATAGCAGAGGCAATTGCAGAGGAATTAAACGAAACGAATCGTGAACGACAAGAGCTAGAACGAAATATTCACGAGTTGGCTCGTATAGATGTAGCTAATCAAGGACATAAAGCTGATTATGTAACTATTGTGGCCGGCGAAGAGTGGCATCCCGGTGTCATTGGTATTGTTGCTTCTCGTCTAGTAGAGGAGTTTTACAAACCAACCTTAGTTATCAGTATTCATGATGGCGTTGGTAAAGGCTCGTGCCGTAGTATAGATGGCTTTAACATATATGATGCATTAAAATCTTGCGAGGATATCTTGCTACAGTTTGGCGGACACTCTGCGGCGGCAGGTTTTAGCATCGATGCAAATCGTATTGATGAGTTACGATACCGTTTAACTAAGTATTGTAAAGAAGTTGTTACTGCTGAGGAATATATTCCCGTTGTGGCCATTGATGCGGAACTACCTGTTGATGATATCGATGTCGATATCATTGACCGCGTATCAGACCTTGAGCCTTATGGGATGGCCAATAGCACGCCAGTCTTTGCCATTATGGAAGCTACTGTGCAAGATATTATGCTCATGGGGCAATTAAAAAATCACTGTAAGGTAATTTTTGCAACTTCGAATGGTACATTAGATGCTATAGCTTGGAATTGTCCAGATTTATTTAGATCTATCTTCGTGGGAACTGTGGTAAAAGTGGCATTTTCTTTGCAAAAGAATGAATGGCAAGGTCTGGTTTCTCCGCAGCTTATGATTCAAGCTATTGAACCATTGACTGAAGAGCCGATTAAGCTTTCTACAGAAGGACTTAGACAAATGTATGTCATAATAAAACAGTCCATGCGAGGTCGCAGTCAGTCGGTTTATAATGTTGAACAAGATATATTGCGTCGCAAGCCGGCAGATCAGAATAATCGCAGTGCTCTAACATCTATCGATGTATTTAAAGAATTGGGCATTGTTGAAGAATATACAAGTGATGATGGTCAATTAATGCTGAGATGGAATGCCATTGAAGGAAAATTAGATCTTGTCACATCCGTAACATTCCTTACTTATAGTGTATAGGAGGTGACATCATGACAACTGTAAATGAAGAAGGCAAAGCTTTGGTGGAACAAAGTACATTTGATAAAAGTAAAGCCTTAGCCGAGTTTATGGAGTATATCCATACGTATTTAACAGATGATGAGTGTGACCAAGTATTGAAAGCTTTTGAGCTTGCTGATAAGGCTCACGAAGGTCAGTTTAGAGCTTCCGGTGAGCCGTATATCATGCATCCGCTGGCTGTAGCTGATATTTTGGCACATTTACAAATCGACCATATTACACTCATGGCAGCTCTTATGCATGATGTGGTCGAAGATACATCTTACTCGAAGGAAGACCTAGAGGAGATGTTTGGTTCTGAAGTAGCATTCCTCGTTGATGGGGTAACAAAATTAAACCAATTCCAGTATGAAACAAAAGAAGATCGTCAAATGGAAAACTATCGAAAGATGATTTTAGCCATGGCGAAGGATGTACGTGTCGTAGTTATTAAATTGGGTGACCGCTTACACAACATGCGCACATTAAAGCATATGCGTAGTGACAAACAAAAACGTATTGCTAAGGAAACCCTAGAAATCTTTGCACCTTTGGCACATCGTCTCGGTATCTTCAATGTGAAATGGGAGTTGGAAGATTTATCCTTCCGTTATTTAGAGCCGGAAAAATACTATGATCTAGTTGATCAAATGAAACAAAAACGTCAAGTCCGGGAAGACATCGTTAATGATACGATGAGTCAACTTACAAAGGCTTTAAGCGAAGCTCATATCAAGGCGGATATCAAAGGTCGTCCAAAACATTTCTACAGTATTTATAAGAAGATGAAAAAGGACAACCGCGATTTGTCTCAAATTTATGATTTGCTTGCCGTTCGTGTAATCGTTGATAGCATTCCTGATTGTTATGCGGTACTTGGCATTGCACATAGCTTGTGGAAGCCATTGCCTTATCGGTTCAAAGATTATATTTCCATGCCGAAGTCTAATATGTATCAATCTTTACATACAACCGTTATCGGCACGATGGGGCAACCGGTAGAGATTCAAATTCGTACCTGGGAAATGCACCGCGTATCTGAATATGGTGTGGCTGCTCACTGGCGATATAAAGAAGGAAATAAAAACGGCGATAAAGAATTTGATCAAAAGGTTGCATGGCTACGCCAGGTTCTTGAATGGCAAGATACTAGTAATCCAACGGAACTCGTTAACGCTTTAAAATTGGACGTTTTCTCTGGTGAGGTATTTGTATTCACGCCAAAGGGTGACGTTGTTAAGTTGCCAATAGGCTCTGTACCGCTTGACTTTGCCTATCGAGTTCATACCGATGTAGGTCATCATTGTGTTGGTGCTAAGGTAAACGGCAAAATTGTGCCGTTGGATTATACCTTGCAAAATGGTGATATTGTTGATATCATCACATCCAAAACAGGTCGTCCTAGCCTTGATTGGTTGAATATCGTAGGTTCTTCTGAAAGTAAGAGTAAAATTCGCAATTGGTTCAAGCGTGAAAATAAAGCTGAAAATATTGAAAAAGGCTTAGAAGCTCTTGAAAAAGAAGCAAAACGATTGAATCATAATTGGAAAGAATTATGTGCAGACAACCGTTTACAACATGTAACGAAACAACTTAAAGCCGGTACAGAAGAGGAAATGTTTGCAGCCTGTGGCTATGGCGGCATTCCTGTAAGCACGGTTCTCTTGCGTTTGATTGAACTTTATAAAAAGTCTAAA
Source organism: Veillonella parvula DSM 2008 (assembly GCF_000024945.1). Classification (NCBI taxonomy): domain Bacteria; kingdom Bacillati; phylum Bacillota; class Negativicutes; order Veillonellales; family Veillonellaceae; genus Veillonella; species Veillonella parvula. The sequence continues at coordinate 1,388,995 of NC_013520.1, read as the reverse complement.
GAGGTAGAGGAATCTAAGCGCAGTACAGAGCAAATTATTGAGAAATTAAAATCTCAAGGACAAAAGAAAACTAAAAATGGCACTGGTGTTCTCGTAAAAGGTGAAGCTGGTGTGATGGTGCGTATGGCAAAATGCTGTAATCCTGTACCTGGTGATGATATTATAGGTTACATAACCCGTGGTCGTGGCGTTTCTATTCATCGCTGTGATTGCCCTAGCATGGGCCATTCTCCTGAAGACTTAGAGCGGATGATAGAAGTCTCTTGGGACGGTTCTTCTGGCGAATCTTTCCACGTAGGCATTGATATTCAAGCTTATGATCGAGCTGGTATTCTCATGGAAGTTATGGCGGTGCTTTCAGAATTGAAAATCACCATTACTAACATCAATGCTAAGGTTCAAGAGGATACAAAAAATGTAAGCATCAATTTGGTGGTTGATATCCGCGATATTTCACAACTAGATTTCGTAATGACTAAATTGCGTCGTATTCGTGAAGTTTATACTGTTCAACGTAGTAAAGGAGGGGCTTAATGAGCGAACAACAATTAGTACTTATGCGCATGCCTTTAGGTCCATTAGGAACAAATTGCTATGTTATCGGTGATAAAGCGATAGGTGAAGCTTTCATTATCGATCCTGCAACAGCTGAAGTACTAGATGCGCTAAAAAAACATGACTTAAAGCCTAAGGCGGTTGTACTGACACATGGTCATGGAGATCATATTGGTGGTATTCAAGAGATTGTGAATACCTATCACGTACCTGTATATATTCATAAGGGCGATGTACCGTATTTATCTGATCCTGAACTTAATCTTAGTGCTTATAGCAATCCAACGCCAATTATGGTAAAAGCGGAAATCATCGAGGTTAAACAAGGTGATCACATTACATGTGGTGATATTGATCTTGAGGTGCTTGAAACACCAGGTCATACGCCAGGAGGTGTGTGTTATTACATGGAAGGTCTTGTGTTTGTAGGGGATACTTTATTCAGAGATTCCGTAGGCCGTACAGATTTTCCAAATGGCTCTTATGAGACTCTGATATCATCTATTAAGACTCAGCTTTATACATTGCCTGATAATACAATGGTTTATCCTGGTCATGGACCGGAAACAAATATAGGGTATGAAAAACAATACAACCCATTCGTTGGTCAGTAGGTTTAAACGAATTATTTTTTACAGTCGAGGGGAAATTTATCATGAACACAACATTAGAAAAATTAAAAGAACGCATTAAAGACAAAAAGTACAAATTGACAACTCAACGTCAAACAATCTTGCAAGCATTTATCGATGCTGAAGAAAATCATTTGAGTGCTGAAGATGTATATGTTCTTGTAAAAGAGGTGGCACCTGATATCGGGTTGGCAACAATTTACAGAACTCTTGATCTCTTCACTGAACTTGATTTGTTAAAACGTCTTGATTTTGGTGATGGCCGTAATCGTTATGAATTAAATGACGAAGAGTTCGCTCATTTCCATCATCATTTGATTTGCGTAAAATGTGGTAAAGTATCCGAGTTTGAAGATGACATGCTTGAAACATTGGAGTCTATCATCGCTAAGAAATTAAACTTCCGTACCATTGATCATCAATTGAAAGTATATGGTTACTGTAGTGATTGCCAAAATCATATGACTGAAGCAGAATTAGAAAAGCTTGAGCGTATGTCCCATCATGGTTAATGGATATCTATATACGGGTCCATTACCACTTGGCTCCGTAGTAGCTCATAACTGTGGCGCGGCAGGACTCTTTTCTGATAAGGTACATCCAGAGGTTATCCTTGAAGCGCATGAAGTGGAAGGAATATATACATTAACTGTTACTATTGGTGATACAATTAAGATTTTTGAAGGCCCTGTTTCCTCTATGGGGCGTCGTCAAATTGGACAAGCCTTGTTGCGCTATTTGCGTGAATATCAAGGCTTACCTGCTGAGGCTCCATGGGGAACCATGGTAGGTGTGCGCCCTACAAAGCTACTACATAAATATATAGATACATATGGCTCTGTCCACGCAGCAACTCGTCACATTAGGGACGAGTTTTCTGTGTCTATGGAAAAGCTTGCTACTTTGGGGGCCATTGGCGAATATCAACGTCCGTTTCTATCTGATACAGACGATAAAAAGGTAAGTCTCTATTGTGGTATTCCTTTCTGCGATACGCGTTGCGTATATTGCTCGTTTCCATATGGTCTTTATCAGGATTATGCTGGTAAAAGTCAATTTCTAAGGGCTTTAAACCGTGATATAGAAGATATGAAATCTATCGTTGATTCCTATGGCCTAACAGTCGATACTCTCTATATGGGCGGTGGTACTCCGACAGTGCTAGAGGATGAAGACTTTCACCAGGTCCTAAAACAGTTATCTCTACTCGTATCTGAAGGACATGAATTCACTGTAGAGGCCGGGCGGCCAGATTCTGTTAATCCTACTAAGCTACGTTCCATGCTTGAGCTAGGTGTGAATCGCATTAGCATTAACCCGCAAACGATGCAAGATGATATTTTGCGTCGTATTGGACGCGGTCATAGCGTACGGGATGTTGATGAACTTTTACAATATGTAAAAAACAATACATCATTAGCCGTAAATATGGATTTTATCGCAGGTTTGCCTAACCAAACGATGTCAAACATGATAGAGAATATGGATTATGTATGTCAAAATCTGCCGGAAAATGTTACAATTCATACGTTAGCATTAAAACGTGGTAGCCCGTTGTACGATTTACATATGGAAGATGATATTCCTGAAGAAAATCTCGTAGCGGAAATGGTACAATATGGTAAAGAGCGTCTTGAAGCGGCTGGTTATATGCCATATTATTTATATCGCCAACAATATATGAGAGGGCAGTTAGAGAATATCGGCTATACCTTGCCTGGCAAAGCATGCGAATACAATATTCAGATCATGGAAGAACGCCAAAGTATTCTATCCATGGGGCCCGGTAGCTCGTCTAAGTGGATGCGAGCCCCTGAATATCGTCAGCTTAAACAGCATATGCCAAAAGACGTAGATGTTTATCACGTAACGATAGATGCACTTTTAGAGAAACGACATAAAATTTGTGAAAGATTTTGGGAGGTTGTGTAATGGCTATAAGAAAACCAAGAGGTACACAAGACTTTTTGCCAGAACAGATGATAAATTGGCACTATATTGAACAACGTATGCGCGAAATTTGTAAAGTATACGGCTTCAATGAAATTCGCACACCTGCCTTTGAAGAAACTAAATTATTTTTGCGAGGTATCGGTGAAACTACAGATGTAGTACAAAAAGAGATGTACACCTTTACCACTGGTGATGACGGTGGTTCTAGCTTTACCTTACGCCCTGAAAATACGGCGTCTGCTGTGCGCGCATACTTAGAAAATAAAGTATATGGTAAAGAAGGTCTCACAAAATGGTATTATATGGGCCCTATGTTCCGTCATGATAAACCGCAAGCAGGCCGTTACCGTCAATTTCACCAATTTGGTGCTGAGGTATTAGGCTCTCAATCTCCAGTGGTAGATAGCGAAGTTATCTGCATGGTTGTACAGTTGTTAAAAGATTTTGGCCTTAAAGATCTCAATGTAGAGGTAAACTCTGTAGGTTGTCCGACATGTCGTCCTGTATATCGTGAAAAATTAATCGCCTTCTTTGAACCTAAAAAGGAACAATTATGTAGCGATTGCCAAGAGCGTTTGTACAAAAATCCTTTGCGTATACTGGATTGTAAAAATGAAACATGTAAATCCTTGTCTATAGGTGCTCCTGAAATTCACGAACATTTATGTGAAGAGTGTCATGATCACTTTGAAGAATTAAAGACTTATTTAACAGCTGCTAATGTACAATATACTTTAAATCCTCGTCTCGTACGTGGCCTTGATTACTATACAAAAACAGCCTTTGAGGTACAATATACTCCTTTAGGTGCTCAAAGTGCCGTAGCCGGTGGTGGTCGTTATGATGGTCTCGTAGAAGAGCTCGATGGACCGCATACCCCAGCTATCGGTTTTGCTATGGGCATGGAGCGCTTATTATTAGCTCTTGAAAAACAAAACCTATTGCCTGAACCAACTGTAGAACCATCTGCATTTGTAGTAGCTCTTGGTGATGCGGCTAAGGTAGAGGCTTTCAAAATTTGCCAAAAACTTCGTAGTCTTGATATTCCTGTTGAAATGGACGGGCAGGGCAAAAGTATGAAGGCACAATTAAAATACGCTAACAAAATTAATGCGAAATATGTTATTATATTGGGTGATGATGAATTGGTTCGTAAAGAAGCCATAATTCGATTCATGGATACTAGTGAACAAGAGACTGTATCTCTTGATACAGTGGCTGAACGTATAACTTCTTTGGTGAAAGGATGACAATTAGAATGGAAACAATGCAAGGCTTACACCGTACGCACGGTTGTGGCACCATCTCTGAACAAGAGGTAGGTAAAGAGGTCGTATTATGTGGTTGGGTTGAACGCCGTCGTGACCATGGTGGTTTGATATTCTTAGATTTACGCGATCGTTCTGGCGTAGTACAAGTAGTAGCGTCCCCAGATCACAACGTAGAATCGTTCCACAAAGCAGAGGATGTTCGTAATGAATATGTTCTTTGCGTGCGTGGTACTATCACAAAACGTGATGATTCTGCCATTAATCCAAACCTTCCTACAGGTGCATACGAAATGTTCTGTGAAGAGTTGCGCGTATTGAACTCCGCTAAGACTCCTCCATTCTATATCCAAGATGATATTGATGTAGATGAAAATATCCGTTTAAAATATCGTTACCTTGACTTGCGTCGTCCAGAAATGCAACGCAACTTGATTTTGCGTCACAAGGTAACTAAAGCAATGCGCGACTTTTTTGATAGCCGCGATTTCTTGGAAATTGAAACGCCAATGCTTACTAAATCTACGCCAGAGGGCGCTCGTGATTATCTAGTGCCTTCCCGTGTAAATGCTGGTACATTCTACGCGTTGCCACAATCTCCACAAATTTTCAAACAAATCTTGATGGTTGCTGGTTACGAAAAATATTTCCAAATCGTTCGTTGCTTCCGCGATGAAGATTTGCGTGCAGACCGTCAACCTGAGTTCACTCAGCTTGACTTAGAAATGTCCTTCGTTGATGAAGAAGATATTTATGCATTGCTTGAAGAAATGATTGCTCATGTATTTAAAACTGCATTAGGTAAAGAAATTTCTTTGCCTATGCCTCGTATTACATGGGACGAAGCAATGGATAAATACGGCTCTGATAAGCCGGATCTTCGTTTTGATATGGCGTTTACTGATGTAACTGATCTTGTAAAAGATACAGAATTCAAAGTCTTCCGCTCTGTTATCGACAATGGTGGCGTAGTTAAAGGTATCGTTGTGCCTGGTGACGCTGGCATTCCTCGCCGTGAACTTGATGATCTTGTTGAGTATGTAAACCGTTACGGCGCTAAAGGCCTTGCGTGGGCTTGCTTCAATGAAGATGGTTCTATTAAGTCTCAAATCATGAAGTTCTTAGGTGAAGATACAATCCGCAATATTGGTGAAAAAATGGGCGCTAAAGGTGGTGACCTTGTATTGATGATTGCTGATAAACCTGCAACTGTGGCACGTGCATTAGGCGAATTACGCCTTGAAATGGCACGCCGTATGAACATGATTGACCAAGATAAATTGGCATTCACATGGGTAACTGATTTCCCTATGTTCGAATATAACGAAGACGAAAAACGTTATGTTGCAATGCATCATCCGTTCACAATGCCACGCCATGCGGATCTTGATAAATTAGAATCCGATCCTGGCAGTGTAAAAGCGATTGCTTACGACATGGTATTGAATGGCGTAGAAATCGGTGGCGGTTCCTTGCGTATCTACCAAGCTGACGTACAAGAAAAAGTATTCAAAGCAATTGGTTTGTCTATTGAAGAAGCAAGATCTAAATTTGGCTTCATGCTTGATGCATTCCAATACGGTGCACCTCCTCATGCAGGTTGTGCATTTGGCCTTGATCGTCTTGTTATGTTGATGGCAAAACGTCAATCTATCCGCGACGTAATCGCATTCCCTAAAACCCAATCTGCTTCTGATATCATGAGCCAAGCTCCATCTGAAGTAGAACCTAAGCAATTAAAAGAGTTGCATATTAAACCAGATGTAGAAGAAGAACAAGAGCAATCTTTAGTGTAAAAACATAGGCAAGAATTGATTGAAATCGAAATGTCAAGACTTGTTAATTGCTAATCTTTCTGATACTATTTAAGTATAAGATATCCCTGCCATGTGCGTGTGATATCGCAGTTTTGAGCCAACACATTTACTTTGGGAGTCTGACTCTCGTCTGAACGTTACGCCCTTACGGGACAATTGCAGGATGAGGAGGACACCCACCTGCCCTTGCAGGATCAAAACGCGGTACATTACGGCATGGTGGGGCTTTTTTGCGTGTAAAAATAGACTGAAATATCATATACTATAAATATATCTTTTGTAAGAACTAAAATTTTTTAAAGTCTTAAAAGTCCTAAATGTCATAAATGTCTTATAAATATTATTAGTGATACCAAGTTACTGATATCATTGGGCTTTTATGACGAGTAAGACATTGTTTTTTGATTGAATAGTTATAGATATTAAAATACGATAGTTAAACTGGGTGCGAATTGAGGTGATAGAATGGATAGTTTATTTGATATGACACCTACAAATACATACGAGCCCCTTCCTGTACGAATGCGTCCTACTAAACTGGATCATTTATATGGTCAAGAGAAGGCCATAGGGAAGGGGACTTTCTTGCGTGCTATGGTAGAGAAGGATACAATACCATCTATGCTTTTTTATGGGCCTTGTGGAACAGGTAAGACGACGTTAGCCGGAATCATAGCTAAGGTGAGCAATAGTCATTTTGTAAACCTGAATGCTACTAACGCTGGTATTGGTGAGTTGAGAACCATCATTGAAGACGCTCGTAAACGGGTTCGTTCTTTACAGCAACGAACAATTCTATTCCTTGATGAAATTCATCGCTTTAATAAAAGCCAACAAGATGTGTTGTTACCCTGTGTAGAGGATGGAACTATCATCCTTATTGGTGCTACTACAGAGAATCCGTTCTTTGAAGTTAATAGACCACTTTTGTCTCGTTTGCGTCTTATTACATTAGAAGCACTTACTCCAAAGGCTATTGGTCAAATTTTACGTCGCGCCATTACTGATGAAGCGGTAGGCCTTGGCAAGCGTCATCTGCAGGTAACCGATGAAGTTTTGGAAGATGTGGGGATTTTCGTCAATGGTGATGGACGTATGGCCCTTAATATTCTTGAACAAGCCGCAGCTATGGTTCCCGATGAGGGAACGATTACTATTGAGGTTCTCGAAAAGGTCGTAGGTCGTCGCATATATACATATGATAAAAAAGGCGATAGTCATTACGATACAATTTCAGCTTTTATTAAAAGTATGCGTGGTTCTGATGTGCAAGCAACGGTACATTATTTAGCGCGTATGATTGAAGCTGGAGAGGATCCTAATTTCATTGCTCGTCGTATTGTTATTTGTGCAGCAGAGGATGTTGGCCTTGCGGATCCACAAGCTCTTATACTCGCCAATGCAGCGGCTCAAGCGGCTCATATGGTAGGCTTTCCTGAGGCGCGTATTATATTATCCGAAGCTGCGTGTTATGTTGCTCTTGCACCTAAAAGTAATTCTGCTTATGTAGCTATTGATGCAGCTATATCTGATGTGCGACATAAGGATTGTGGACAAGTACCTGATCATTTGAAAGATAGTCACTATAGCGGGGCTAGTAAATTAGGTCATGGAAAAGCTTATAAGTATGCTCATAACTATCCTAATGGGTATGTAAAACAGCAGTATTTACCAACGCCTCTAATCGATGCAACTTACTATAAGGGTATAAAGAGAGGGACTGAGGAACAGTTACTTCACGACTGGGAGAAACGTAGTAAAAATTAACTTAATATTACGATATATGCTATAATATAATGATAAGTTAATTTACTGTAATGTTATATAAGTAAGGGGTTTGTATAGATTTATGGCAGAAGAAAATACTTCCACCAAAAGACGCACCACACGCCGTAAGCGAACAAGTACAAAACAGCAATCAAAGTCTCAAAGCTTTTCTTTGCGCAGCGAAGTGAAAGGTCTTATTGTCATTGCCTTTGCTGTGATTTCTTTTCTCGGCTTTTTCGGCTTTGAACTCGGCCTTGTAGGGCAGATTTTAACAGGTGTATTCCGTTATGGCTTTGGCCTAGGCGGTATCATTCCTTGTTTATGCGTTTTCTGGTTAGGTTGGAGATTATTATATAAGGATACATTTATTTCCATTACAAAACGAGGCGTTGTAATGACCTTGTTTTTCCTATTTTTGTTAGCTCTTGTTCCTTTGTGGCGCGTTCCTGAGGGGCAGGAACTCATTACTACACAACTGGTTAATCAAGGTGGTGTCGTAGGTGGGGCAATTGCTACATTTCTTCGTACACTATTAGGCAACTTAGGGGCTATTATTCTTGATGTATTCTTACTCATAGCTTTTGGTCTTCTTGTGACACGTTTATCTTTGCGCAGTGGATTACAAAAGGCTGCGGACAAAACGCAAGTTGGTCTAGATGTAGCTAAAGAGGTAGCTGCTGAGAAGGTCGCTGTTGCAAAAGAAGTTTTTGATGACTGGAATGAACAGCGTAAAGAAGCGGCAGAACAGCGTAAAGCTTATAACAGGGAAAAAGACACACGCTTTGCTGACGCAGCAGATCAAGCATTAGATACATTGGAAAAACAAAGCATCGCTACTGGAAGAGATCTCTTTGACTCTAGCACGACTGTAGATGTTGATACTCCTGAAGATACAGTTACTACTGTGGAGTCGCCAAAACCTCCTACATCTTGGAAGGAATTGGCTGAGATAGAAGCACGTAATCGTGCGGCTGAGCAATTGGCTAATATTTCTGAAGCATCTGATGATGCTAAGTCTTATGAAGCTGATGACTTTGAACAATTCTCTGATACACATAGATCTACGAGTGATGATTATGTATATGTTCCCGATGAGGACTATGCATATACACCAGATGAAGAATATACGGATGAGTTTGGAACTGCAGCAAACTCTGATGACGAAGAACCAGAATTCTCCTATCAAAATACAACGATGGATCCATTGGAAACTAATCATGGTGCTATCGCTTCTGTTGTGCCAGGAACGGGTGCGGCTGCAAGTTCCGTAAGTGCTGGGGCCGGTATATCCGGCATGGGCTTACAAGTACCGTCCATTATTAGTACTACAGAAGATACGGCACAAGTAGCTGTATCTAAAGATGGCCAAATTCATCGTTCCTATGATAGACCGTACCACTTCCCAAGCCTAGATATTTTGGCGAAAGGGAAGGGAAGTCAAAACAATGGTGAAGAAGTAGCGCAAAATGCGATGATGCTTGAACATGTATTGAGTGACTTTGGTATTACTGCTAAGGTTGTTAATGCTACACAAGGTCCAACTGTTACGCGTTATGAAATTGAACCTGCACCAGGCGTGAAAGTGAGTCGTATCGTTAACTTAACAGATGATATTGCCCTCAATTTAGCAGCGCAACATATCCGTATGGAGGCTCCGATTCCAGGTAAATCTGCCATCGGTATTGAGGTGCCTAATAAAATGACAGAAGCTGTTCATTTACGTGATGTACTTGATTGTAGTGACTTTAAAGATGCTCGTGGTGGTATTCCTGTCGGTCTTGGTAAGGATATTGCAGGTAAACCTGTTATTACGGATCTTGCTAAGATGCCTCACTTGCTCGTAGCTGGTACGACTGGATCTGGTAAATCCGTATGTGTAAATACATTGATTTCTAGTATTCTCTTTAGTCGTAAACCGGAAGAGGTTAAGTTATTATTAATCGACCCTAAAATGGTTGAATTGTCTATTTACAACGGAATTCCTCACTTGATGGCTCCGGTTGTAACGGATATGAAAAAAGCGGCAGCTGTATTGCGTTGGGCCGTTCGTGAAATGGAGGCTCGTTATAAGGCGTTTGCTGCATCTGGTAAACGCGATATCAAGAGCTATAATGAAGCGCATCCTAAGGCTGCTATGCCGTTAATCGTGTTGATTATCGACGAGTTAGCTGACCTTATGATGACGGCTCCTGATGATATTGAAGAATCTATTAGTCGTTTAGCACAAATGGCTCGTGCCGCAGGTATTCACATGGTTCTTGCTACACAGCGGCCATCTGTTAACGTTATTACTGGTTCTATTAAGGCCAATGTACCGAGCCGTATTTCCTTTGCTGTAGGCTCTCAAATTGATTCCCGTACCATTCTTGATATGGCAGGGGCAGAGAAACTATTGGGGAAAGGTGATATGTTATTTGCTCCAATTGGCGCGAATAAACCTATTCGTGTACAAGGGGCCTTCATTTCTGATGATGAGGTAGAAAAACTTGTAGAGTTTGTAAAAGCTCAACGAGAACCAGAATATGATAATACGGTAACTCAAGATGTGGAAAAGGAAGCTGAAAAAGAATCTTCTGATGCTAATGATGTTTACCGCGATGAATTATTAGAGCGAGCTGTTAATCTCGTTATGGAATCTGGTCAAGCTTCCGTATCGATGTTGCAACGTCGTTTCCGTATAGGTTATACCCGTGCGGCACGTCTTGTAGATACAATGGAAGACCTTAAAATCGTTGGCCCTAGCATGGGCAGTAAGGCTCGAGAAATTTTAATGAGCCCTGAACAAGCTAAGGCTAGATATTTCTCCGATTCTAATGACGAGCAATAATGAGCTAATTACTATATGAATATTACGTAGATTTAGAAAGGAACGAAAATGGCTGAATTAGGCGAGGAATTACGACGTGAACGGGTAAGACGTAATCTAACCTTTAAAGATGTGGAGCAAGTGCTACACATTAAAACAACCTATTTAGAAGCTATCGAAGATGGCAACTATGATATCATTCCTGGTCAAGTCTACGTAAAGGGCTTTATTCGAAACTATGGCAACTACTTAGATCTTGATGGGGACCGCTTGGTAAAAGTATATCAAGGACAAGTAGGTGACATAGATACTTTTTCCTTGCGTTCTGTTACGAGACGGAAGGCTCAAGCGACTCCTAATTTGGTACAAAGTGAGTTCGTTGAATACCAAACATCTAAAAAGCGTATGTCTTTAGAAACGCGTCAACGAAAACGTCAACGCTCTATTGTACAAGAACGCATTATTTTGGGGATTATTCTATTTTGTATGGCATTATTTTTACTATGGTTATTCCTTTTCTAATGATTGATTAGGAAGGATAGAAAGGCATTTACACAGTCAATGGATAGATTTTTAGTAACAGAACCTTCAGAGATGAAGGAACGTGGCTGGGCCGAATTAGATTTCGTTCTCATCAGTGGGGATGCTTATGTGGACCATCCATCCTTTGCTCCTGCGGTTATTGGTAGATACTTAGAATCCAAAGGCTATCGTGTAGGCATTATAGATCAACCAGATTGGAATGATGTAGAGGATTTCAAAAAACTAGGTAAACCGCGTCTAGCATCCCTTGTTACGGCAGGGAATCTAGACTCAATGCTCAATAAATTTACGGCAGCAAAGAAAATTCGTCGTCAAGATGATTATTCTCCAGGTGGTGAATCAGGTCATCGTCCAGATCGTGCTACCTTGGTATATGCTAACCGCATGAAGGAGGCTTACAATGATGTACCTCTTATTATCGGTGGTATAGAAGCGTCTTTGCGCCGCTTTGGTCATTATGATTATTGGTCAGATACGGTACGTCGCTCCATCTTAGTAGATTCCAAGGCAGATGTACTTGTCTATGGTATGGGAGAACTTCAAATCGTTGAACTAGCCGATGCCTTAGATCAAGGTCGATTTAAAGAGTCCTTGCCGTCTATACGCGGTATTTGCTACATGGCAAAGGAAATTCCAACCATCGACTATGTAGAGTGCCCATCCTATGAAGCTATTAAGGCGGATAAGATGGACTTTGCCGATGCATTCCGCATTCAATACGATGAACAAGATCCGTTCTATGGTCGTATTGTAGTCCAAAAACATGGTGATCGATATCTCATTCAGAACACACCTGCTTTACCATTGACGCAGGATGAAATGGATGGTGTCTATAACCTGCCATATATCCGAAAGTGGCATCCTAAATACGATGATAAGGGTGGTGTACCAGCGTTAAGCGAAGTTCAGTTTAGCCTTGTAAGCCAACGCGGCTGTTTTGGCAGTTGTTCTTTCTGTGCCATCACGAATCACCAAGGTCGTATTATCCAAAATCGTAGTCATGAGTCTTTGATTGACGAAGCACATAAGATGATCAAGATGGACAACTTCAAGGGGTATATTCATGATGTAGGGGGCCCTACGGCAAATTTCCGCCATCTGGCTTGTGATAAACAGGCTGTTTATGGTGCTTGTAAAGGGCGTACCTGTGCGGCTCCAGAGCCTTGTGAAAACTTGAATACAAATCACGATGATTATATTGCTTTACTGCGTAAACTACGTAAGCTAAAAGGTGTAAAAAAGGTATTTGTTCGTTCCGGTTTGCGCTATGACTATGTATTGGCCGATAACAATAAAGACTTTGTGCGGGAACTTTGTGAGTTTCACGTAAGTGGTCAGTTAAAGGTCGCCCCAGAACATGTATCTAAACGCGTTACCAATATGATGGGAAAAGCTGGTAAGGAAGAATTTCTAACCTTTAAGTCTTGGTTTGAAGAGGCGAATAAAAAGCTTGGTAAAAAGCAATATTTAGTTCCGTACTTTATGAGCTCTCATCCAGGTTGTGCGTTAGAGGATGCTATTGAATTGGCGGAATTTTTACGAGACCACCATATGTACCCTGAGCAAGTACAGGATTTTATCCCTACACCGGGTAGTCTTTCTACTTGCATGTATTATACGGGCATTAATCCACTAGATGGAAAGCCTGTATATGTTGCTAAAAAGGGGCGAGATAAAGCAAAACAACGCGCTTTGATGCAGTTTAAAAATATTGAAAACTATGATCTTGTTAAAGAGGCTCTCATAGAAGCCAACCGACGTGATTTAATTGGCTTTGGCCCGGAATGCTTAATTCCACCGCGCCCAATTAGTGGAAATTCTAAGCGTATTAGCCAATCTAGTAAATTCCGTAATGGCAAACGAGATTGCGAACCTAGGAATCAATGCCGGACTGCCAAAAGGCGTAGTAGAGATGTGACTAAAGTTCGTACATCTAATAAAAGTTTTGGTGGTCGTTAAACCTAGAGAGTAGCTCTAGCTACTCTCATTTTAAGATACTTTATGTCTTATAGGAGGCATATATGAAACGATGGATTGCTCCGAGCATCTTAGCATTATTTGTGGTAGGAATGTTGATTTATGGTATAAACTTTTACCAACAAGAACAAATAGAACAGGCCAAAGAGCCTATTCGTGGTGAAATTATAGTCTATACAGATTTGCCTAATACTTTGACAGCTATGCTTGCTGAGCGTTATGAAGAGGAACAAAAGGTAAAAGTTACTGTAATGCCTCTTACAGAGGAACAAATGTCGCTACGGTCGGCTTCTACCGTGGCTGATACTTCTGGTGATTTGGTGCTAACTTCTGAAGATAATCTCGTAGTTGGTGCCAATGCAGGTAAATATATGCCCATCGTCAATGAACGTATTGACGAGGTACGTGATAATCTAAAGGATCCAAATGGCTATTGGGTTGGTCTCTGGTACGATCCAATCGTATTTGTTCAGAATGATACCTTCCATAATGGCATTGGTAAATATATTACTACATGGGAAACATTGGGAAAACAAGGTGATTGGTCTATCGTTATGACTGATTTTGTAGCATCTCAGAATGCGGCCAATTTGCTATACAATATGGTAGAGTACAAAGGGGAACCAGAGGCTCTTGAATACTTGTATAGTTTGAAGCCTCATGTGGTTCAACATGCTAAATTTTTGTCTACTCCAATACGCTTAACTGCGCTAGGGGAGACAAATATTGGTATTGGTAACTTGTCTGATGCGGCGCAATATAGTCATCATGGGTATCCAATTAAGATCATTTATCCTAAAGATGGTACGTCTTATTATGTGACTGGTGCTGCTGTTTTAAAAAATTCAAAACATAAAGCAGATAGTGTAGAGTTTATTAATTGGTTACTATCCTCTAAAACGGCGAAATATATGGTAGAAAAGAATTTTACCTATATATTTACTAATCCTGAGATGGATGAGCCAAAAGATTCTATAGGGCATGATTTAGTGTTATGGCCTGTGAATGGTGGTTATACCCTAGAAGGTAAAAAGTTATTGTTAAATCATTGGGTTAGCCAGGTACGATTCCGTAAGGACTAAGTCAGTTGTATAAATCCAAGAAATAAAAAAAGAATCTAGTGACGAAAGGATATGGAATGGGGAAAAAATTAGGATATGTTAGCCTAGGTTGTGCTAAAAATTTAGTAGATACAGAGGTAATGTTAGGATTATTGCGAGATAATGGCTATTCAATTACAGAAGACTTAAGCGAAGCAGATCTTATCGTTGTAAATACCTGTACTTTTATTGAAAAAGCTAAGGCTGAGTCTATTAATACCATCCTTGAGGTTGCTCAATATAAGGAAGATGGTGCTTGTAAGGGCCTTATCGTAGCAGGTTGTCTTAGCCAACAATATCAGGATGAATTATTCCAAGAAATTCCTGAAATTGATGCATTAATCGGTACCGGTGCATGGGATCAAGTTATGGTAGCCGTTGATGCTATTGAGCACGGCAATCGTAGTTGTATAATGGAAAATATTACGAATATCTATGATGAGCGCATGCCTCGTATTCAAACAACACCTCGTTATAGTGCATATGTTAAAATTGCGGAAGGCTGTAATAACGGGTGTACATTCTGTATTATTCCAAAGGTACGCGGTGCATTCCGTAGTCGGACTATCGAGTCTATCAAGGCTGAAGTGGAACGATTGGCAGCGACAGGGGTTAAGGAAGTTGTCCTTATCGCTCAAGATACAACAAGTTATGGCATCGACCTTAATAATGGTAAACCATTGTTGACTACATTGTTAAAAGAATTAACAACTGTAGAGGGCATAGAATGGATTCGCATGCTATACCTATATCCGACATTCTTCTCTGATGAATTGTTAGATATTATCGTTAATGAGCCAAAGCTTTGTAAATATGTAGATATTCCATTGCAACATGTTAATAACGATATCTTGAAACAAATGAATCGCCGAGACGATCGCAATGATATTGAGCGTTTACTTAAGAAAATTAGAAATGCGCCGACTCATATTACATTGCGCACCTCTATCATCGTTGGATTCCCTGGTGAAACAGATGAACAATTTGAGGAACTTTGTGACTTTGTAAAAGAAATCAAATTTGATAACATGGGCGTATTTACATATTCTCAAGAGGCTGGTACACCAGCGGGTGCTCGTGAAGACCAAATACCAGAAGAGGTCAAAGAAGAGCGTTATCACGTTCTTATGTCCATCCAAGCTGCTATCTCTGAAGAGAACAATCGCGATTTAGAAGGTACCATTGATTATGCGATGGTAGAGGAAATCGAAGAAGGCGAGAATAACACATTGCTTGCAAAAGGTCGATTGAAATCTCAAGCACCTGATGTAGATGGTAATATGTACATTGAAGACTGCGGTGAAGACATTCAACCTGGTGATATTCTTAAGGTACAAGTAGAGCAAGGCTTTGCTTATGATGTAGTAGCTACAGTTGTAGAATAATACACAGTTCGATACATTCGATTGTGGAGGTGATCTGATGATTGTAGAACTTATTTCTACAGGTTCAGAATTATTGCTAGGTGATACAGTAAATACGAATGTATCATGGCTAGCACAAGAGTTAAATAAATTAGGATATACCATTGCCCATCAATCAGTAGTAGGTGATAATCCTAAACGAATGGCTGAAGTCTTTCAGCTCGCTAGTACAAGGGCTGATATCGTTATTAGTACTGGTGGGTTAGGACCTACGCAGGGTGATATTACACGTAATGTACTTGCCGATTCAATTGGTAGACCTATTGTGTTTAATCAAGAGGCCATGAATGAGCTTGAACGGTTTTTTAAAAGTGTAAACCGTACTATACCTGATGCGAGTCGGCGAGAGGCACAATTACCAGAAGGGGCGAAGGTATTATATAACCCTGTTGGAGTTGCACCAGGTGTAGTCGTTGAAGATGGTGACACTACATACATACTTCTGCCTGGACCTCCTGGAGAAATGAAGGGCATGTTCCAAGAGAGTGTAGTTCCTTATTTAAATGGTCGATTTGGTTCTCAAGGGGTTGTTACATCTTATCGTTATGGTGTATATGATATTCGTGAAATTGATTTAGAAAGCACCTTGATGGATCTCATTAAGAAGCAATCTAATCCGACGATCGCTTTGCTCATTAAAAAGGGCTACATTGAGGTTCGTATCACTGCTAAGGCTGAAACATTAGAAGCGGCCCAAGACCTACTAAATCCTTGGGATGCAATCATACGAGAGCGTTTAGGCTCTCGCGTAGGACGCGACTTAACGATTTCTATGGAGGAAACTCTAGGCCGTACCTTGCTAGAGGAACACAGTACGATTAGCACTGCTGAATCTTGTACATCAGGATTGGTTGGCAAACTACTGACTAATGTCAGTGGTAGTAGTGAGTACTATATGGGTGGTGTCATTTCGTATAGTAATGATGTGAAACATCGTGTTTTAGGTGTACCACAAGATATGTTAGATGCGTATGGTGCTGTTAGTGAGCAAGTGGCTAAGGCTATGGCAGAGGGGGCACGAATTGTTGGTCAAACAACATATGCTGTTTCTACGACAGGCATAGCTGGTCCTGGAGGCGGTACGCTAGAAAAGCCTGTTGGTCTTGTTTGGTTTGGTGTTACTGGTCCACATGGTACGGTAGCCCATAAAGCTAATTTAATTGGCAATCGAGAAGATATTAGACAAAGTGCAGCAGAGCTAGCACTTTACTATGTTTATACTTATATAACAGAAAAGGGGAAATAAAATAATGGCTGTAGATGGTAGACAAGCAGCGTTGGATAACGCATTAAAACAAATTGAAAAAGATTTTGGTAAAGGTGCTATTATGCGTCTTGGTGAGGCGGCAGATCGCATGAATGTAGAGGTGATTTCCTCTGGTTCTCTAGCTATTGATATCGCTGTTGGTGTAGGTGGTTTTCCTCGTGGTCGTGTAATTGAAATCTATGGTCCAGAATCTTCTGGTAAAACAACAGTAGCTCTTCACGCGGTAGCAGAAGCTCAAAAACAAGGTGGCATTGCAGCATTTATTGATGCGGAGCATGCGATGGATCCTGTATATGCTCGCAATTTGGGTGTAGATATCAATAATTTGTTGATTTCTCAACCAGATAATGGAGAACAAGCTCTTGAAATTACAGAAGCCCTTGTTCGCAGTGGTGCAGTAGATATTGTTGTAGTTGACTCCGTAGCAGCATTGGTACCTAAAGCGGAAATTGATGGTGAAATGGGTGACGCTCATGTAGGTTTACAAGCTCGTTTGATGAGTAAAGCCTTGCGTAAATTGACTGGTATCATCAGTAAATCCAAAACAGTTGTTATCTTCATCAACCAATTACGTGAAAAAGTAGGTGTTATGTTTGGTAATCCTGAAACAACAACTGGTGGTCGTGCGTTGAAATTCTATTCCTCTGTGCGTCTTGATGTTCGTAAAGGAGAATTGATCAAAGCAAATAACGAAAATGTTGGTGCTCGCACAAAAGTCAAAGTTGTTAAAAATAAGGTGGCACCTCCATTTAAGACCGCTGAATTTGATTTGATGTATGGCGAAGGTATTTCTAAAACTGGCACACTTATTGATATTGGTACAAATATGGAAATTATTAATAAATCTGGTGCTTGGTATTCTTATAATGGGGAACGTATGGGCCAAGGTAAGGAAGCGGCTAAACAATACTTGTTAGATAATCCACAAATAGCTGATGAAATCGATCGCATTATTCGTGATACATTAGCTGTTGGTACTGAAGAAATCGATGTAATCGGTGAAGAAGTAACTGAAGAAGTATAATCATGAGTGACGAAACGATGCAAGCTGCTATGGACCAAGCGTATCGATTCCTAGCTCAACGCTTTCTTAGTTCTTATGAACTGACACAAAAAATGAGACGTAAACAATTCGAGGACCCTATCATTGAGAGGGTCCTTGAGCGCCTTAGAGATTATGATTATATTAATGATGAACGTTTATCTGAGCAAGTATTAGCCTATTTGATGAAAGAACAGAAATACGGTGTTTATGTGATTAAGCAAAAAATGAAACTTCGAGGACTTGCGATTCCTCAAGAAATTTCTGCTTATGATGAGGTAAAAGCTGCTTATCGGGTGGTAGAGAAAAAATTTGGTTCTATTCTTAATGAAGAGCGGGCTCCTCGGGCAAAGGTATTTAATTTTCTCAAATACAGAGGTTTCTCAACAAGCACAATTCAAATTGTATGCAATGATTTTTATGAATAAATTATGCTTTTTGAGAGGCCTTACTAAGCTTGTAAAATCTTGACAGAAAGGGCTTTGAAGTCTAAAATTAATAATAGCCTTATTTATTTATATGATGATATGGCTAATTGATAATTTAATGCATAAAGGGCATAAAAAGGAGCATGAAAGCTCAATTTTGAGAACTTAAAAGGAGGTGAAAGAAATTTTAGAGTATAGTCTAATTGCAGTGGTAATGGTACTGATTGGACTAGGGGTAGGCTATTTTTTAAGAAAAAATATTGCTGAAGGAAAACTGAATCAAGCTGAGCAAGAGGCTGCACGCATCATTGCAAATGGTGAACGCACAGCTGAGTCTAAAAAGAAAGAAGCTTTATTAGAAGCGAAAGAAGAAATTCATAAGCTCCGTTCTGATGTGGAACGAGAAAATAAAGATCGTCGTTCTGAACTTCAACGTATGGAACGTCGTATTCTTCAAAAAGAAGAATCTTTGGATAAAAAATTAGACAATATTGAGCACAAAGAGGAAGCTTTACATCGCAAAGAAGCTGACTTAGCCCAAAGCCGTGAAAAGGTAGAAGCTTTGTATGAAAAACAAATGGCAGAATTGGAACGTATTTCTGGCATGACGTTCGAAGAAGCAAAAAATATCTTGTTAACGAATGTGGAACAAGAAATTCGCCATGAAACGGCGATTATGGTTAAGGAAATGGAGCAGCAAGCTAAGGATGAAGCGGAGAAAAAAGCGAAAGAAATTATCTCCTCTGCCATCCAACGTTGTGCAGCTGACCATGTAGCGGAAACTACCGTATCCGTAGTGGCATTGCCTAATGATGAAATGAAGGGTCGTATTATCGGTCGTGAGGGCCGTAACATTCGTGCACTCGAAACATTAACAGGTATTGATTTGATTATCGATGACACGCCAGAAGCAGTTATTCTTTCCGGCTTCGATCCAATTCGTCGTGAAGTGGCTCGTATTGCGCTGGAAAAATTGATTGTAGATGGTCGTATCCATCCAGCTCGTATTGAAGAAATGGTTGGTAAAGCTCGTAAAGAGGTGGACCAAACTATTAAAGAGGCTGGTGAACAAGCGACATTTGAAGCTGATGTTCACGGCTTACATCCTGAAATTGTTAAGATTTTAGGCCGTTTGAAATATCGTACTAGTTATGGTCAAAACGTATTGAAACATTCCATTGAAGTATCTCATTTAGCAGGTTTAATGGCAGCTGAACTAGGCTGTGATGTAACTTTGGCTAAACGAGGTGGTTTGATTCATGATATTGGTAAAGCATTAGACCGTGAACTTGAAGGTTCTCATGTTCAAATCGGTGTTGATGTGGCTCGTAAATATCGTGAAAGTGCAGCAGTAATTAACTGTATTGGTGCTCATCATGGTGATGAAGAGTTCCAAACTGTAGAAGCTGTATTAGTAGCTGCTGCTGATGCTATCTCCGCTGCCCGTCCAGGAGCACGTCGAGAAACATTAGAAAACTACTTAAAACGTTTATCTAAATTGGAAGAAATCGCTGAATCCTTCGAAGGCGTTGAAAAATGTTTTGCTATTCAAGCCGGTCGTGAGATTCGCGTTGTAGTAAAACCGGATAAGATTGATGAAGCTGAGTCTACATTACTTGTTCGGAATATCGTAAAACGCATCGAGTCAGAACTTGAATATCCAGGCCAAATTAAGGTCGTAATTATTCGTGAAACTCGCGTTGTGGATTACGCAAAATAATATGCTATAAGCGATAAGTATAGGCTGCAATGTTTTCATTGCAGCCTATTGTTATCAAAGTTTCGGTAATTACATATTGCTATATACGGCGTATAGGAATCATCATGTATATTGCGTTTTAGATGATGATTCCTATGATTCGTATCAAGCTTTTTTATATTTTTTTATAATTTAATTGATTAAAATGCTTTACAAATAGAGGATTTTTTATTTGTATATAGAATTAATATATATATATGGGGAAGGAGGCGTTGGCTATGAGCCGATATTTTGAAAATGAACTGATTGAACAAATCAAAGATGCTAATGATATCGTGTCAGTTGTATCCGAGCATGTAGCCTTAAAGAAACGCGGCAAGAACTATTGGGGTTGTTGTCCATTTCATAATGAAAAAACGCCATCCTTTAGCGTAGCCCCTGAAAAGGGTTTTTATTATTGTTTTGGTTGCCATGCATCAGGAAATGCTATTAAATTTCTTATGGAGTTAGAGCATTTAACCTTTGTAGAAGCTTTAGAGCGGCTAGCTAATCGGGCTAATATTCCATTGCCAGAGGCGAAACTTTCACCTGAGCAAAGAGCTAGAGATGAAAGACGCAAAAAACTGTATGAAGCTTCTGATTTAGCGGCTACTTTTTTCCATAACTGTCTTACTCAAACTTCTATTGGTAAAGTGGGATTAGATTATTTGAAAAAGCGAGGGCTCACACAAGCGACCATAGAAACATTTAAGCTTGGTTTTGCTCCTGATGGTTGGGATAAGTTATATCGTGCCTTTCATGACCGTGGTATTGATGATTCCATTCTCTTGGAGTTGAATCTTGTCCGAAAGAATCAAAAGGGTCAATTTTATGACTTCTTCAGAAATAGAATTATGTTCCCCATTATGGATGGTAAAGGGCGAGTAGTTGCTTTTGGTGGGCGTGTTATGGATGATAGTACACCAAAATATTTAAACTCTCCAGAGTCATCAATCTTTGAAAAAGGTAAACTCTTATTTGCTTTTGATAAGGCTTATAAATCTATTCGTGAGGAAAAACAAGCTATTCTTGTAGAAGGCTATATGGATGTTATATCTGCTCATAATCATGGTGTTACTAATGTAGTCGCATCGTTGGGGACTGCTTATACAAGAGATCATGGACATATCTTGATGAGGCAGGCTGAAGAAATCGTGTTAGCTTATGATATGGATGGTGCTGGTCGTCAGGCGGCTGCTAGAGCTATTGAATTATTGCAAAATACGGATTTTAAGGTGCGTGTCCTTGCCATGCCAGACGGTAAAGATCCAGATGATTATGTGCGTAATCATGGGGGACAGGCATTTAAGGAGTTAGTTGCTAAAGCTGTTAAGCCTCTTGATTATCTATTAAGTGAGTCTTTAATTAAACACGATACAAATGATACAGAAGGTAAGCAGGCTGTTATGGCAGATGTTTTCCCATATATTGCAAATATAGATAGTCAAACACAGAGAGATGATGCTTTAAAAACATTGGCATTGCCATTATGGCTTGATAATAGTACTATTTTTAGATACTTTAGAGATTATGTGAAAAAAGGACAAATTGAATTAGTGGATACTGCATCAACACCTTTGCCAACACAGGATTTACCAAAGGGGGATGCGGAAAAATTATTGTCCTTAGCTTTCACCGATGGCGAAGTATTACAACATATGATGAGCTATTTGCCATTAGAGGACTTTGAAAAAATTGAATATCGAGGTATAATAGAAAAGCTATTCACCTTGTATAAGTCCGAAGGTCGTCTAGATGAAACTGCAATTCAATCTGTTTTATCTTCTCAAGAATACGATATTTACTCTAGGTTGGTCGTCATGAGTGACGATGAATATAAGGTACAAGTGCCTGCATTAATCCGCAAGATAAGACTCCATTCATTGCGTGAACAGTATAAAGCGCATTCAATTATGGCGGATCAATTAAAACGAGCAGGAGATTCGACGTTTATTAGCGAATTACATAAGTGTCAGGAAATACAGAATTTAATTAGAGAATGGTCTAAGTAAATCATTAATGGTTAAAAAGGAGAGCGCTGTGGCTAAGAAAGTACAAAAAAGTCAAATAGAGGAGATTGTTGAGCAACTTCTTGAAAAAGGCCGTAAGAGCGGTGTGTTGACACAATCCGAGATTTCAGATGCTCTTCATGAGCAGACGGAAATTACTGCGGAACAATTAGATGATATTTATACGACTTTGGGTAAACTGAATGTTGAGATTGTGGCAGATATTGATGCAGATGATACAGATAGTCATACAATTGAAACAGATGAAGATGAAGACGAAGTTTCTAGTGAGAAGAAAATTTCTATCGATTTAAGTGTTGATTCTGGTGTTAATATCGATGACCCTGTACGAATGTACCTAAAAGAAATTGGTCGCGTACCATTGCTTTCAGCTGACGAAGAAATCGTATTAGCTAAGCAAATCGAAGCTGGTGCACAAGAGGATGCTACATATAAGGATATTCAACTTAGCAAAAAGGCTAAGAAAAAATTGGTAGATGCTAACTTGCGACTAGTTGTAAGTATTGCGAAACGTTATGTAGGTCGCGGTATGTTGTTCTTGGATTTAATCCAAGAAGGTAACTTAGGTCTAATCAAAGCGGTAGATAAATTCGACTATACTAAGGGTTATAAATTTTCTACATATGCTACTTGGTGGATTCGTCAAGCGATTACGCGTGCTATTGCAGACCAAGCTCGTACGATTCGTATTCCTGTACATATGGTAGAAACAATTAATAAATTGATTCGTATTTCTAGACAATTGTTGCAAGATAAAGGTCGCGAGCCATTGCCAGAAGAAATTGCTGAAGGTATGGGAATTACTGTAGAGCGGGTGCGTGAAATTCAGAAAATTGCCCAAGAGCCAGTATCCTTGGAAACTCCGATTGGTGAAGAGGAAGATTCCCATTTAGGGGACTTCATCGAGGACCAAGATGCAATTGCTCCAGACGATGCAGCTAGCTATATTTTATTGCAAGAGCAGATTGAAGATGTATTTACATGTTTAACTGATCGTGAGCAACAAGTATTGATTTTACGTTTTGGTTTGAAGGATGGTAAGCCTCGTACATTGGAAGAAGTTGGTCAACATTTTAATGTTACACGTGAACGTATTCGTCAGATTGAAGGTAAAGCGCTTACTAAATTGCGCAACCGCGGTAAACGTGATAAAATCAAAGACTTCTTATAATATTTTGAAACTCTTAAGGGTTGTAATGCAGTGTTGTATAGCACTGTATTACAACCCTTTTGTGTTATAATAAAAAATAATAATATCTTACAATAAAAAGCATTTTATGATAAGACTTATGTAGTAGAGAAGGGTCTCATGTAATAGCGATAAGTCTTATGTAATAGATATAAGTTGAAAGCTTATGTGATGGATAGGAGATATAATGTTTACAGTTACTAAACGGTTAGAGGTGAGTGCATCTCATCAATTACAACTAGATTATCCGAGTAAATGTCAAAATCTTCATGGGCATAACTGGATTATTACAGTTCATGCTCGTTCTGAAGAGTTAGATCATAACGGGATGGTCATCGACTTTACGATTATTAAAGAAAAAATTCATGGTCGCTTGGATCATCGCCATATCAACGATGTACTAGGCGACATTAATCCCACTGCGGAGAATATGGCAAAATGGATTGCTGATGAATTGGGCCCAAAATGCTTTAAAGTAGAGGTTCAAGAATCTGAAGGGAACACAGCTATTTATGAACGTGATTGAGATTTTTGCCTCTATTGATGGGGAAGGTAGTCGGCAAGGCTTGTTGACTACATTTTTACGCCTCCATGATTGCAATATTCGCTGTTCCTATTGCGATACGACTTATAGTTATGGCATTGATAGTGTCTTTACAGAGATGACTGCAGCTGAGGTGGCGAATGTTATTGAAAGCTTAGGTAATCATCGCATTACTATTACTGGTGGGGAGCCCTTATTGCAAGAAGCCGCTGTAGTAGAGCTAATCGATGAGTTAAATCGTCGGAAGGCTGAAACAATGCAGGATAATACATCAGGTCAAGCTGGTTCAACTTGTATTATTGATATAGATAAATTTGATAAACGAGAGATGCTTAATGATAGCCTTTATGATTTCAATATTGAAACAAATGGCACGATTATACCGAGCTTTCACAGAGATAATGTGTGGTTTACCTATGATTATAAAACACCGTCCTCTTTAGCCGAAGAGTCTATGAATGTAGATATATTCAAGGTGGCTACAGAACGAGATCTCATAAAGTTTGTCGTTGGCTCCCCAGAAGATTTGGATTGTATGCGTCGCATAATTGAACAATATCCTACAGTGGCTCAAATATATGTATCGCCTGTATGGGGACAGATTGAGCCGGCATCGATTATCGATTATATGAAAGCATATAATTTACAGAATGTACGATTTCAACTGCAAATCCATAAATTTGTCTGGGATCCAGATGCAAAGGGTGTATAGTATTGTTAGGATGTGTAGTGTCAGTATCTTTTCTAATGCATAGTATGATATGAGGTCTGATGGAATCTTGATATAAAGGGGTAAATATGGATACAAAAAAAATAGAATCACTTATATATCAGTTGTTAGAAGCATTAGGTGAGGATCCTAATCGGGACGGTTTGTTAGAAACACCGAAACGGGTGGCTCAAATGATGGAAGAGGTATATGAAGGCATTCAGTATACAAATGCTGAAATTGCAGAAATGTATGGTAAAACCTTCGCTGTAGATACAAATCAAATGGTAGTAGTAAAGGATATTACTTGCTTCTCTCATTGTGAACATCATATGGCATTGATGTATGATATGAGTATCAGTATTGGGTATATACCAAAAGGTCATGTCATAGGTTTATCTAAGATTCCTCGCATAGCTGAAATGTGTTGCAAGCGTTTACAATTGCAAGAAAAAATTGGTGAAGATATTGCGGAAGTAATTTCTTTAGCGACAGGGTCTGATGATGTTATTGTGCACATTATATCGTCCCACAGCTGCATGAGTGCAAGAGGCATTAAATCTACAGATAGCCAAACGACTACACTAACTACTAAAGGCGTATTTAACGAAGATCATATGATTCACCGTTTTATGCTAATGAAACAGTCTTAAGATTTGAGTTGCCTTGACTAAATGATAGTCTATTCGGTATAATTAATAGGCTAGAAACTAACTGAGGGCCTATAGCTCAGGGGTAGAGCAACCGGCTCATAACCGGTCGGTCCCTGGTTCGATCCCAGGTGGGCCCACCATTATGTTGATATCTACCGTCCTTGAGATTTCAAGGGCGGTTATTTTTATATGTAACTCATTTTGAGGCAACATAATAGAGATTATTTCAGAATAGTATTGTGTCTATAGATATATAAACAAGAACAAATAAGTAAGAAAATAATCAAGAATTAGTAATTAAGAATAAATAATTAGTGATAGTAGAGGAAGTTATGGAACCTAGACCTATGATGGACCGCCTAGAAGCGGTATTCTCAATCGTACCTAAGGCCCACGCCATTGCAGATATTGGCACCGATCATGGCTATTTAGCGGTAGAGCTCATCAACCGTCAACGCGCTGAATATGTCATTGCCGGTGATGTACATAAAGGTCCGTTAGAGTCTGCAAGATCATATGTTGAGTCTTGTGGACTAGCCGATAAAGTAGATTGTCGTTTAGGCGATGGTCTTAAAGTGACAGGAAAGGGCGAGTTGAACGGCGCCATTTGTTGTGGTATGGGCGGCTTTTTAATGCGGGATATTATAGATGCAGGACCAGAACCATTAGAGTTCTATGTACTCCAACCACAGAATGGACAAAAAGAATTACGTCAATACATGGTTCAAAAGGGATATGTTATCGTTCTAGAAATCATCGTAGAAGATGCAGGTAAGCTCTATACAGCGTTTTTAGCAGTACGCAATGATTGTGTAGAAGCTTATACAGGTATGACTGAATATGTAGATGTTTATCAAGCGTTACCGAAAGATTCCTTGTTGTGGTCTGTAGGGGCTTTATTGGAACAAGACAGACCACCACTTTGGATGAAATATATAGAGTATTTAATATATCAACGACAATGTGCATTAGATGATATGACAGAGAAATTAAGTTATACTGATAAATATCAGGATTTAGAGCAGGAAGTTAATTTTCTTCGTAATCT
Organism: Veillonella parvula DSM 2008; assembly: GCF_000024945.1. NCBI lineage: Bacteria > Bacillati > Bacillota > Negativicutes > Veillonellales > Veillonellaceae > Veillonella > Veillonella parvula. Next base: position 1,362,505 of record NC_013520.1, on the reverse strand, counting down.
TTTATAGAATAGAGAGGAAGTGATTTTATGACGACGGTTCAACAAATTATTACTGTAATGGAACAACTAGCACCCCGCTCCTATGCAGAGTCTTGGGATAATGTAGGACTCATGGTGGGCGATCGGAATGCAGTTGTTACAGGTGTTGTGACTACATTAGACGTAACAGAAGAGGCCGTAGAATATGCTATTGAACAGAATTGTAATTTAATTGTTAGCCATCACCCATTGATCTTTAAAGGATTGAAACAGATATCATGTGATACTGCTCAAGGGCGTACAATCAATAAGCTGATTCAACATAAAATTGCCGTATACAGTGCACATACAAATCTTGATATTGCACCAGGCGGTCTCAATGATATGTTGGCAAAGCAATTGGGCCTCACAGATATTAAGGGCTTTATTAAAACTGGTGAAGAGGCGCTCTATAAGGTGACCACCTTTGTACCTGAAAGCTCGGCTGATGCGGTTCGTATGGCTATGGGCGATGCAGGGGCAGGCCGAATTGGTAATTATGAGTATTGCAGTTTCAGTACCCATGGTGAAGGGCGCTTTGTTGGTAATGAAGATTCTCATCCTGTCATTGGTTCAGCTGGTGCTTTGACAGTGGCTCCTGAGGTACAAGTAAATGCTATAGTCGATGGTACGCATTTAAGCGAAGTCGTAGCGGCTATGAAATCAGCTCATCCGTATGAAGAGGTGGCTTATGAGGTTTTAAATATAGTTGAGCCTACTAGTTCAACTCAATATCTAGGCCGGGTAGGTCGCTTGCCTAATGCATTAAACTTAGATTCTTTCCGTGAATGGATACAAGATGCTTTGCCTGATGCCAATATTCGCTTTGCCGGTGTTGCGCCAGAAACAATTCAATCCATTGCGCTATGCTCCGGAGCAGGTGCTGAATTTATTAAAGATGCTGCTCGATTACATGTAGATGCCTATATCACAGGTGATGTGAAGTATCATGAGGCGCAAATGGCTAAGGAGTTGGGTTTGCTCGTAGTTGATGCGGGTCATTTTGGAACTGAGTCTATAGTGGCGCGTGGTTTGTGTGACTATTTAATCTCTGTAGGATTTACTGTTCCTGTGAAAGCTTTTACAGAACAAAATGATTTCTTCTTTGTGTAATGATGCATTTTCTTGCAACAAATTGTTAGCTATGATAAACTGAATTGAAGCAAGTATGAAAGACGATTGCGAGTCTATAAGACTCGAGGAAAGTCCGAGCTCCATAGGGCAGGATGCCAGATAACGTCTGGCGAGGGTAACCTTAGGGAAAGTGCCATAGAAAAGGAAACCGCCACGTAAGTGGTAAGGGTGGAAAGGTGAGGTAAGAGCTCACCAGCAGTCTGGTAACAGGCTGGCTCGGTAAACCCCATCCGGAGCAAGACCGAATAGGGAAGGGTTAAGGGTGGTCCCGCCTACCTTCCGGGTTGTGTCGCTCGAGCGTGCAGGCGACTGTACGCCTAGAAAGATAATCGTCACCGCGCAAGTGGAACAGAACTCGGCTTATTGATTGCTTGCTTCTATATTTAACATATAATTGATAGTATATAAGATTGTAGATCTTTGTTAGGAGAACTTCATGGCAATTACAGCAATTACTAGTGTACAAGAATTTGATGAGAAAGTGCTTGGCGCTAAAGGTTTAGCTATTGTTGATTTTTGGGCTGGTTGGTGCGAACCTTGCACCGTTATGCGTCCAGAGATTGAAGACGTAGCAGAGCGTTTAAAAGGTCAAGTAGAATTCTTTAGTGTTAATGCAGAAGATAAAAATCTTCGTGGTATTTTGTTAAAAGAAGATGTTGATGGTATTCCATCCTTAGTATTCTTCCGAGATGGTAAAATGCTTGATTCCCTTGTGGGTTATAAAAAAGCAGATATGCTTGAGTCTCTAATAAAGGAAGTTATCTAATTAATTAATAACTAGGAATTCGTAGAAAATAAATAACATGAGGCTGTATATAAGAAAAGTTAATTTCTTATATACAGCTTTTTTGTTAAATTTTATAGTTTTCAAAAATGTTAAGTGATATAATAAAATAGTAAAAATATGATTGTCATCATGCTGGTTGAACTTCGTCAAACTGATTGAGTGAGCTCATAAAAATGATTTCTGTCATAAACGTTGTAGTTTATTAAGTAATATAATTATATTGCGCAAAGTTGTTGTAAGGAGGCTATATTCCATGAAGAATCGTATAAATAGTTTGTGGACACTCTTCCAAGAACGCCGTTTGAGTCGACGCACATTTATGAAATCCTGTGTAGCACTCACTGCTATTTTAGGTCTACCTCCAACGATGTTAGACACCTTTGTTAAGGCTGCCGAAACAACTGAATTACCTACGGTGATTTGGTTGCATGGTCATGAATGTACTGGTTGTAGTGAATCTTTTATCCGTTCATCCTCTCCCTTTACTTCTGATGTTATTTTGAACATGATTTCTCTTGAATATGATGATACTTTGGCGGCAGCGTCTGGTGCACCATTAGAGGAACATTTAGAAAAAATCATCAAAGAAAAAGCCGGTAAATATATCTTGGCTGTTGAAGGTGGCGTACCACTTGATGAAGATGGTGTTTATTGCACAGTAGGTGGACGTACATTTAAAGAATCCCTATTAGAAGCAGCTAAAGGAGCTGCAGCAATCATAGAATATGGTTCTTGTGCTTCTTGGGGCGGTATACAGGCGGCAAAACCAAATCCAACAAATACAGTTTCTGTATCTTCCGTTGTATCTGGTAAGCCTATTATCAAGGTTCCTGGCTGCCCTCCAATTCCGGAGGTTATGACTGGTGTAATTATGCATTATGCATTATTTGGTCAAATTCCACCTCTTGATTCTCAAGGCCGTCCTAAACAATTTTATGGCAATCGTATTCACGACACATGCTACCGTCGTGCCTTCTTTGACTCTGGTCTCTTCGTTGAAAAATTTGACGATGATGCATCTAAATCTGGTTGGTGCCTATACAAGGTAGGTTGTCGTGGACCTCAAACATATAATTCTTGTGGTAATCTACGTTGGTGGAATGGTTTATCCTATCCAATTCAATCCGGTCACGGTTGTATTGGTTGCTCTGAAAAGGGCTTCTGGGATAATGATGTGTTCTACAAACGATTACCAGATATTCCATTGGCTAATACTATCACAACTGCTGATACAATCGGTACAGTAGCTGCCGTTGGTGCCACTGCAGCGGTTATCGTTCATGGTGCAGCAACTCTTACGCGTAATAAAATTCTTGATATGAAAGAAGAAAAACGCTTAAAAGAACAAGGCTTATGGGATGAAAAGAAACATAATAATGGAGGAGGTCACTAATGAAACGCGTAGTAGTAGATCCGATTTCCCGTATTGAAGGTCATTTACGGGTTGAAATAAAAGTTGATGAAGCGAGTGGTAAAGTAGAGGACGCATTGTCTTCTGGTACTGCTTGGCGCGGTATCGAACTTGTTGCTAAAGATCGCGATCCTCGTGACCTTTGGGCGTTCGTACAACGGATTTGTGGTGTATGTACTACAACACATGCGTTGGCAGCATTACGTGCGGTAGAGGATGCAATTGGAATTACAATTCCTAAAAATGCAAACTATATACGTAATATCATGCATAGTAGTCTAGATGTGCATGATCATATCGTGCATTTCTATCACTTACATGCGCTTGATTGGGTTAGTCCGGTAGCAGCTCTTAGTGCAGATCCTGCTAAAACCGCTCAATTACAAAATGATGTATTAGCAACTTATAATGTGAGCGGTTTAGCACCTGCGGAAACGGCATCAAAAGACTCAGCCTATCCTAAAGAGTTTCCTAAGGCTACTACAGCATACTTTACGGCTGTACAACAAAAGGTTAAGAAAATAGTTGAATCAGGCCAATTGGGGATTTTCTCCGCTCAATGGTGGGATCATCCTGATTATAACTTGTTACCTCCAGAAGTTCATTTGATGGCCGTATCTCATTATTTGAACATTCTTGATCGTCAACGGGATATTGTAATTCCTCATGTTGTATTTGGTGGCAAAAACCCTCATCCTCATTACATTGTAGGTGGCATGCCATGCTCTATTTCTATGAATGATATGAATGCCCCTATTAATACGCAACGCCTTGCTGCTGTAGAGCAATCTATTGCATTGACTAAAGACTTAGTTGATAATTTCTACGTGCCAGATCTATTAGCTATCGGTAAAATATATGTAGAAAAAGGTATGATCGATGGTGGTGGCCTTGCGAAGAAACGCGTTATGTCCTATGGCGATTATCCTGATGATACGTACACCGGTATTTCTAATGGTGACTATCATAAGAAATGTATTGTTCGTTCCAATGGTGTTGTTGAAAACTTTGCGTTAGGTGTAGATAAAGCAACATTTATCCCATTAGAAGGTAAAGATTTTATGGATCCTCAATACCTTAGTGAAGAGGTTGATCATTCCTGGTTTACATATCCAGATGGAACAAAAACACTTCATCCTATTGAAGGTGTTACTGATCCTAAATTTACAGGTCCTAAATCTGGTACAAAAGAAAAATGGGAATTCCTTGATGAAGATAAAAAATATTCTTGGATTAAATCTCCAACTTTCAAAGGGAAAACTGCAGAGGTTGGTCCATTAGCAAAATATATTGTTGTGTATACAAAGGTAAAACAAGGCATAATCAAAGACCCAACTTGGGCTGAATCTATGATTGTTCGTCAAATTGATACAGTATCACAAGTATTGGGTGTACCAGCTCATGTATGGATGACTACTATGGTAGGACGTACAGCATGTCGTGGCCTTGATGCACAAGTAGCGGCAAATATTAGCCAATACTTCTTTAACAAACTTGTATCTAATATTAAAAATGGTGATACTACAGTAGCGGATATGACTAAGTTTGAACCAAATACATGGGATAAAGATGCTAAAGGGGTTGGCCTTGTAGATGCGCCTCGTGGTGGTTTGGGTCACTGGATACATATTAAAGATGGACGCTCTGCAAATTATCAATGTATAGTACCATCTACATGGAATGCGTGCCCTAAGACTGCAGCTAATGAACATGGTGCCTATGAAGATTCTATGATTGATACACATGTAAAAATTGCGGATAAACCACTTGAAATTTTGAAGGTAATTCACTCCTTTGATCCATGCCTAGCATGTGCAACCCATTTATACAATAAAAAAGGCGAAAAAATTGTTTCCGTCAATACAGATGCATTGTGTAAATAAAGGGTGGTGGGCTTATGTTAATACATACTGACAAAAAGGCGTATGTCGTATTTAGTCTATGGCTGCGCATATTCCACTGGACTATGGTACTTAGTGTAACTGCATTGTTCTGGACTGGCTTATATATCGGTGATCCAGGCTTTGCTGCGATTACGGGTAACCCTGAACCAACCTTTGCTATTGATGGCTGGTTCTCTATGGAAACTATGCGTCGTATCCATTTCATTGCAGGTGTTATCTTAACGTTCTCCTTTATCTTCCGTTTTGCAGGCGCTCTTTGGAACAGAGGGGATAGATTATTACCTAAATTCCGTCAAAAACGGTATTGGTACGGTCTTAAAGAAACAACATTGCACTATTTAATGATTCCTCAAAAACATGAACATCATTGGCTTCGTAATTCCTTAGCTAGAACTGCGTATATGATGGTATACATTATGTTCTTCTTTGAAATTTTAACGGGTTTTGCAATGTATTCGATGGTTAACCCTAATGGTATTCTAGGAACTTTATTTGCACCAGTGGTTACATTATTTGGTGGTGAATACAAGGTCCATGTTATCCATCACTACATTGCGTGGGGATTCTTGTTCTTTACTATTGTTCACGTGTATATGGCATTCCGAGAAGATGTTATGGAGGAATCCGGCGAAGTATCTGCTATGGTTTCAGGTATGAAATATTACGCTCATGATCCAATTGATATTGAAGACCTTAATGGTAAACGTCGTCGTGGGGAACGTATTGATAAACCATCTGGTACTACATATCGTCCAAGTGATCCTAATGATCCTAGAGAAAGAGAATTACAAGAAAATGACTAATACAAGTACTGATATCATCAGTGGCTTGGAACAATACGCGGACTCAGAGGGTCCGCGTATTGATTTAAATAGCCTTTATGATGATGGAGACAATGAAATTATCCTACTTGGAGTCGGCAATATTTTGCTTACCGATGAGGGATTAGGTGTTCATGTAGTAAAAGAATTGAAAGAATCTTTCACATTTACGCCTGCGATTTCTATTATTGACGGTGGCACTATGGGAATGGAATTACTTACGTATATGCGTGGTATGAAGAAAATCCTTCTTGTAGACGCTATTAATGGCGGAGATGCTCCAGGAACTATATATGAATTTCCTCATAAGGAATTAGAACAATATTTTACGGAACATATTTCTGTACATGAAGTAGGAATGCAAGATATTTTACGTATCCGTGCTATTCAAGAGGATCCATTAGAAGATGCAGTGGTTATCGGTGTAGAGCCGGAATCATTGGAAATTGGTTTTGAACCTAGCGAGCCGGTACAATGCGCCTTGCCTGAGGTTAAGAAACGTGTTTTGAATGTACTACGAGAATGGGGCGTAGTAGCTGAGCCTAAAGCACAAAGTGAAAATTTCATATAGTATATAGATAGCTTATAGAATGTAAAGATAGTCTCTGTATAGGAGTATTTATGATTGAAAATTATGGTAATGTTCGCGCCGTTTTAAATGAGTTGCGTTTGGCTCTAAAGAATTTGCGTGAAACTGGTGAGACATATTCGATTTATATTGAAAAAACGGGTTTAACAGAGGAAGAACAAGTTGAAGTATTAGAAACACTTGGACGCGGTCATATTACGATTAACTTTAATGAAACTGATCAACCTGTAGAATGGTATGAATCACAATTTTCTGGAATCTGGATTGGGACTTATAAAAATGGTCGTGATGACTCAATTTTACATACCGTAGAGATCGCTAAGTATCCAGTTGTAGCTGGTGCTTATATAGAGGATATGGAACTGGCGGAGGAAGATTTACAATCTTGGATTGATGCTGCTGGATTATAGTAAAGGAGAACCTTAACGGGTCTCCTTTTTATGAAAAATAGATGAAAATAGATGTTTCCGGTAAATTTGTGATAAAAATACATATAAATTTTTGATTAATAGTTAATAAAGTCAGAAATAATCATATTTACTTCCATATCATTAAAATAAATATTTTTTATAAATCGCTTCATTAATTAGGTTTACAAATAAATTAATATTATATTAATTTGCTATAGTTATATAAAAGATAAATGAAGTGTTTTATTGGTGTTTTATAGAGAAGTGGCTTATTTACTGGCTTTATAAACATTATTAGGCCTATTGTTAACCTTTAGCATTTGCCTTAATTTACTAATTAACATAAAATATGTGAGTAAAATACTTTGGAGGATTTATGTTACTTTCTATTGTAGTGCCTGTATATAACGAAGAGGAAAATATAGCGAACTTTTATAAAGCTGTAACTGATGTTATGTCAGGTCTCACATATGATTATGAACTAATCTTCGTGGATGATGGATCTAGTGATTCGTCAGCTATGATACTGCGTGAAATTGCATTCAATGACAAACATGTTAAAGTGTTATTGCTGGCTCGTAACTTTGGGCATCAAACGGCACTTACATGTGGACTTGATTATGCTCATGGCGATGCAGTCATTACAATGGACGGTGATATGCAGCATCCACCTGCATTGATTCCTGAACTAGTTCGATTATGGGAATCAGGGTATGATGTGGTGCGTACCATACGCGATTCAACTGATGACGCTAGTTGGGCTAAATCTTTCACGTCTAAGTATTATTACAAACTAATGAACAAAATGGCCGATGTTCCTATTGTTGAAGGCGGGTCCGATTTCCGCCTCATGAATAGTAAAGCATTGGGCACGTTGAAACGATTCAGAGAACATGGTCGATTTTTACGTGGTATTGTCGGCGCCTTAGGGTACAGACAAGCAGAGTTGCACTTTGTGGCACCACCTCGATTTGCAGGTGTCTCAAAGTTTAGTGTGCGTAAAATGATTCGATTTGCTCTGGATGGTGTAACCGCTTTTTCAAGGGTGCCTTTACGGGCCGCCTTGTATGTAGGTGTACTTTGTGGTGGAATGAGCTTTTTGCTCATTTTACATCTTTTGTATGTATATCTTACAGGACAAGCTTTGAATGGGTGGACAACCTTGGGCGTATCAATCTTGTTTATTGGTGGAATTCAACTCGTCGGACTGGGAATTATTGGCGAGTATGTAGGTCGTATTTTTGAAGAGGTGAAGCAACGGCCTTTGTATTGGGTTAAGTCAGCTATAAATTTTGAAGAGCATGAAGAGGCTCCGTTACTCGGACCAAGTAGTGCAGATGTTTTTATGGCACCAGAGGCTTATACCAACAAGAGCAAAGAAGACTAGCTGTATTTGTGAATGCAAATAAATAGACGGTTAGTATATTTTGAATAAATAACTTACTTTAAAAGTTTTTTGGAAAGGAAGCATATGAAGTCAAAATATAGTAAGGTTAAAATAACGGCATTAACATTAACTTTTGTGTGTGCCACAACAGCCATGGTTGGCGCAACAACATTACAATATGGTGATAAGGGCAAAAGTGTTACAGCGGTTCAACAACAACTAATTAAACACGGCTATAATGCTACAGATAAAAATGGTGTATATGGTAAGGAAACGAAGTGGGCAGTTCGTTTGTTCCAACAAGATCGTGGCCTTCCAGTGGATGGTATCGTAGGCCCTGCTACGTATAACGCATTGATGGGTGCTCCTCGTTCTACGAAGGCAGTATTGACTCAAAATGCAGCGACTAAAGCAGTAGCAACGAAATCCGCTTTTACAAACAGCAACGCGACATCCCGTCGTATCGCTGGTCAATCCATTAATGGCAAGAACGTTAAATTAAACAATATTACGAAAAATGAAACACCTAGCAGCATTCACGCAATCTTGGCAGAAGCTGACAAATACCGCGGTGTACCCTATGTATTTGGCGGTACTACTCCAAGTGGCTTTGACTGCTCTGGTTATGTTAAATATGTATTTGAAAAACAAGGTATTTCCTTACCACGTTTGGCAGATGAACAGTATAACGTAGGTGTTGAAGTTTCTCGTGCGAACTTGAAAGCAGGGGATTTGGTATTCTTCGAAACATATGAACCAGGTCCATCTCACTCTGGCATTTATATTGGCGATGGCAAGTTCATTAGCGCCACTTCCAGTCGTGGTGTTGCAGTAGCAGATCTTGATACTGGCTATTGGGGTGAACGTTACATCGGCGCAAAACGCGTTGTACGCTAATTTAATAACTAGCTATAAAAGAGGCTATACGAATCAATTTTGTTTTGTTGATTTGTATAACCTCTTTTTATGTTTATTATTTACGATTTAACTAGCATTGACTAAATTTGACCTTTACTTTTATTGTAAAAAATATGGATTAAAATTTATATCTTTCACGGTCTGATTGGATTGGTGTGAAAGTGCGTGAATTCCGCATAATCTCAATGTTTTTGATAGATTTTATATCGTTTTTGAGTTATAATGAAGAGTAAATAATTTTAGGAGGAATATACACATGAAGGGTAATGAACTGCGTCAAGCATACTTGCAGTTTTTTGAAAGTAAAGGACATTTAAAATTAGATAGTTTTTCTCTTATACCAGAAAATGATCCGTCTTTGTTATTGATCGGGGCAGGTATGGCGCCATTGAAGCCTTTCTTTACAGGTAAATTGGTACCTCCTTGTCGTCGTATTACAACATGCCAAAAAAGTATGCGTACCGGTGACCTTGAAAACGTAGGGCGCACAGCACGGCATCATACATTCTTTGAAATGTTGGGGAATTTCTCTTTCGGGGACTACTTTAAAAAAGAAGCTATTCATTGGGCGTGGGAGTTTTTAACTGAGGTTATTAAACTCGATAAAAATAGATTATATGTTACTGTATATCCAGATGACCAAGAGGCATATGATACATGGCATAATGATTGTGGTGTAGAAGAGAGCCATATCACGCGTCTCGAAGATAACTTCTGGGAAATTGGCGAAGGCCCATGTGGTCCAGATAGCGAAATCTTTTTTGATCAAGGTCCTGAACATGGTTGTGATGACCCTAATTGTGCGCCAGGCTGTGATTGCGATCGCTATCTTGAAATTTGGAACTTAGTGTTTACTCAATTCAATAAAATGCCAGATGGATCTTATGAACCATTACAACATAAAAACATCGATACAGGCGCCGGTCTTGAACGATTGGCTTCCGTATTACAAGGCTGTAAAACAAACTTTGAAACCGATTTGATTTTCCCAATCATCGAAGCCACTGCAAAACGCGCTGGTGTTACATATAACGAAGATCCAAATACAGATGTTTCTTTAAAAGTTATCGCTGACCACGCTCGTGCTGTCACTGCATTGATCTCCGATGGCGTATTGCCATCCAACGAAGGTCGCGGCTACGTATTGCGTCGTATTTTACGCCGTGCTGTACGTCATGGCCGTTTACTTGGTATTGAAGGTATCTTCTTAACACCACTTATTGATGTAGTCGTAGACATTCTTGGCCCTGGTATTACATCTATTGCTGAGAAACAAGACTTCGTTAAACGCGTGGTTCAAAACGAAGAAGAACGCTTTAACCAAACCTTGGAACAAGGTCTTGAGTTATTAAACTCCTTAATCGATACATTAGCCGCTGAAAAGGCAACTGTAGTTCCTGGTTCTGAAGTATTCAAACTATATGATACCTATGGATTCCCTTGGGAATTAACAGAGGAAATCGCTTCTGAACGTGGTTTTACAATCGACCATGAAGGCTTTGAAGCTGCTATGAAAGAACAACGCGAACGCGCTCGTGAAGCTCGTGTAAAAGAAGATGCAAAGGTAGCAACACCAGACATTACATTCTTGAAAGATGAAGAACTTGTTGAAGATGAAGCAGAAACTGCATCCTCCGTATTAATGCTTGGTAAAGGTTCTGAACGCTTGCAAACAGCAGCTGATGGCGATGAAATTACTGTTATCGTACGCACTACTCCATTCCATGCTGAAGGGGGCGGTCAATTAGGTGATACAGGTTTTATCGTGGGCCCAATGGGTAAGGTAGAGGTTCATAATACAAAACGTTTACCTGAAGGCACTGTATATCATATCGGTACTGTTATAGAAGGTTCTATTTCTGAAGGTGACGATGTAACGCTTGAAGTGGATACAAATCGTCGCGCAGCAATGGCCCGCAACCATACAGCAACACATTTATTACATGCAGCATTGAAAAAGGTTCTTGGCGAGCATGTTAACCAAGCTGGTTCTCTAGTAACTCCTGATTACTTGCGTTTTGACTTCACTCATTTCTCTCCTGTAACACAAGAGGAACTTGATCAAATCGAAGTACTTGTAAACGAAGAAATTTTAAAAGCTACGGACCTAGCTATTGCTGAAATGTCCATGGACGAAGCAAAAGCGAAAGGTGCGATGGCACTCTTTGGTGATAAATATGGCGATGTAGTTCGCGTTGTAGAGGTTCCTGGCTTCTCCGTTGAATTATGTGGTGGTTCTCATGTAGGCAACACAGCTTTCATTAGTTCTTTCCGTTTAACATCTGAAGCTGGTATCGGTTCTGGTGTACGTCGTATTGAAGCGATTACAGGTCGTGCAGCTCTCGATGCAGCAAAACAAGATCGTTTGACTATTGAACGCATGGCAAGCGAGCTTAAAACTAAAGCTCCTCAAATAGAAGAACGCTTACACCAAGTATTAGCAGAAGCTAAAGAAACTGCTAAAGAATTAGAACAAATTCGTAAAGAAGTTTCTGCTGCTGGTGCAGCTGATATCATTGCGGGTAAAGTTGTAGTAGGTGATGTTGAATTTGTTGCTGCCGCTGTAAAAGCGTCCTCCATTGATGAATTGCGTGATTTAGCTGATATGGGCCTTGATAAAATGAATGGCTCTGGTGTGGTTCTTGTAGGCGCTGTTATGGGCGATGATAAGGTAAACTTTGTATGTAAAGTATCTAAAGATGTCGTTGCTAAAGGTGCAAAAGCAGGTAATATTGTTAAAGCGGCAGCTCAAGTAGCTGGAGGTAATGGCGGTGGCCGTCCAGATATGGCACAAGCAGGTGGTAAAGAGCCAGCTAAATTAATGGAAGCATTAAAAGCTGGTGGTGAAGCCTTAAAATCTATGTTACAATAGGCATATAATTTTATAATTATACTTGTATCTGTTATAGAAATTTTTCATAATGCATAAAAAGTTACTGACTTTGTAGCTTTAATTCAAGTATAATAGTAGGTGAGATTCCACTTTTATGGTGAAATCTGCCGATGTAATAAAAAGGAGGGATACGATGAACGTTTCAGATGAAACCATGTTATTCCGTAAAGTAGACGATGAACCGATGACCGCTGAAGAGGTACTTACGCGTGTTTATCAATCTATTCAAGAAAAAGGTTACAATCCAATTAATCAAATCTTAGGGTATCTAATCTCTGGAGACCCTGCGTACATAACAAGTTATAATAATGCGCGTTCCGATATCCGTCGTTTAGAGCGTGATGACTTGATTGAAGAATTGTTGAAAGAATACGCAAAGGCTAAACAACTATAATGAGAATTATGTCATTAGATGTAGGCAGCCGTACTATTGGTATTGCCTGTAGCGATGCACTGCTCATGACAGCACAAGGTATTGAAACCATTCGTAGAACATCTCTAGAAAAAGACTTTAATCGCTTACAAGAACTCATTTCTGAATATGAAGTACATGAACTTGTGGTAGGTATGCCGAAAAATATGAATGGTACAAAAGGTGAACGGGCTGAAAAGACTGAAGAATTCGTTGCAAAGATGAAGGAAGTCATCGATTTACCTGTTACATATTGGGATGAGCGGTTATCTACTGTTATGGCTGAACGTCAACTCATTGCGGCTGACGTGAGCCGTAAAAAGCGTAAATCCGTTATCGATAAAATGGCAGCGGTTGTAATTTTGCAAGGATATTTAGATCGCTTGCAGTTTAATAAATAAGTATTTTCTTTAAGGAGGGTTTCCAATGGTTGACCAAAATTTTGAGGGTGAAGTGTATTATTTGGAATTCGAAGACGAACATGGTAATAAACAATACTTCACAGAAGATGTTATCTTGAGTCATGAAGGTCAAGAGTATGCCGTTCTTGTGCATGTACAAGATGAAGATGCTGATCATGAAGGTCAAGATGACACATACATGATCTTGGCTCGCATCGAAACAAACGAAGAAGGCGTAGAAGAATACGTACCTTTGGATGAAGAAGATGAAAACTTTGAAACTCTAGTAAATTTGTATGAAGACATGGATGAAGACGAATAATCGTTTTTAGCATAAATTTAGCGCATTGTCAGTGGACAATGCGCTATTTTTATTTTGTTATACATTATCATTGTTTTACAAAGACGAGACTTCATTTATGCTAAAGGCATAACAAATCCACAAAATTAATATATTATATAAAATGTAATAAGCGTAATCATTGCCCTTTTATATAGGGGAAATATAGAGTTTATGGTATAATGAATTGATATACTGTTATGTTACAGAAAGGAACTCAACAACGTGAGAAAAGCCTTAAGATATATTTTGATCCTAGTTATTGTAGGTATATTAATTATTGGTGGAGGCCTTGGTGCATTGTACTTTGTACCGAATACCTTTGCTCAAGATGATGGAACACAAGTAGTCGTTATAGAAAAAGGTCAAACGGGTACTGAAATTGCAGATATGCTTTTTGAAAGGGGGCTTATTCGCTCAACTCAAGGCTTTAAGCTTTGGTTATACTTGAGTGGTACCAATGATAAGCTTCAAACTGGCCATTATCAAATACCTAATAAGGTAACTGTGCACGAACTCATTTCTTTGTTACAAGAAGGTCATGTAGAATCTATTCGTGTTACAATTCCTGAAGGCTATACAGTTGGGGATATCGCTATCGTTCTTGAAAAGAATCAAATCATGAAGGCGAAGGACTTCTTGGCTGAAGCTAAAACTTATGTACCATACCCATACATGAAAGGTACAAAACCTGCTACATATCCTGTAGAAGGCTTCTTGTTCCCAAGTACGTATGAAATCCCCGTAGGGGCTACACCTCGTGATGTTATTCAAATGATGGCTGATGAAATGAATCGTTATCTCACACCAGCTGTGAAGAAACAAATTCAAGCTCAACATATGAGTATTCATGACTTTGTAACCTTGGCGTCTATCGTTGAACGAGAGTCGTTATTTGATGCAGACCGTCCAACCATTGCAGGGGTGTTTAAAAAGCGTCTAGCTCATGGTATTCCATTGCAATCTGATGCGACTATTTCCTATGTACTTGGTTATGCAAAGGAAAATGTAACGATTGGTGATACACAATTGCAAAGCCCATATAATACTTATGTATCTAAAGGTTTACCACCAGGACCAATTGCAAATCCTGGTAAAAAAGCTTTAGATGCAGTATTACACTCTGAAAATACAGATTATTTATACTTCGTAGCAGATAAAGAGGGGCATAATCACTTTTCTAAATCATACGAAGAACATTTAGCAACGGTTAATAAAATTTATGGCGCTGACACAGTAAAAAATTCTTCTGCTAATACTGAAGTAGCTGCACAAGCTGGTCCTAACTATGACGTAGCAGTAGCGACTACAGAGCCTAATTATAATTATAGTTCTGCAGAAGCAGTGGAAGCAGATTCTCAATATGTTGATGTAGAACCTAGTTATAAATACACACCAACTACAGTTCCTGCGGCTGAGGTCCCAGATCCTGTACCAGGTTCAACACAAAATCAATCATCGACGCAAGTTACGCCAACTGCTCCATCCTATGGAAATAATACAAATACCAATACGTATGTACCCACGACGACACCTGTACCTGAATCGATGCAGAACGTTATTCCTAATGCACAACAAGTACCACAAATTCAGGTAGAATCTGCAAATCCAGCTGAACGCTCTACGTTGGTAGTTCCTAGTGGTACTAACAATAGATAATGTAGGAGATTTAATCTACTTTCATGATATTAAATGATATTTTAAATGAACAGCGTATTTATGCGATGATTAATGATGTGCCGATTTTACGAGAATCTGAGGTTCATCTATTTGAAGAATTAATAGGTTTATACCGGCCCACCTCTGTGTTAGAGGTGGGCACAGCCATTGGTTACTCCGCTTTATTGATGGCACCATTACTCGACGAAGAGGAAGGGCATATCACCTCCATTGAATTGGATGATGTGCGCTATGAAATGGCGAAATACTATATTAACCAATCCGATTATACCGATAAAATTACATTGCTGAAAGGTGATGCGTCTCAAGTCTTAACGGAACTCACAGGCGAATACGATCTAGTGTTTTTAGATGGACCAAAGGGGCAATATTTAAAACAACTTGAACTTATTCTGCCACATGTGAAAGAAGGGGGCGTCATTCTTGCAGATAATGTACTCTTTAGAGGCTATGTAAGGGGCGATAAGGAACCGCCAAAACGGTTCAAAACTATCGTAAAACGGTTACAAGAATACTTAACATATGTTGAAAATAAAGAATTGTTTAACACCACCATTTATCCCATGGGTGATGGTATGAGTGTGAGTGTGTGGAAAGGGCACAACAAATAATGGCAGAACATTTTATGGAATTGCTTTGTCCTGCAGGTAATATGGACAAGCTTAAAATGGCTATTCGCTATGGTGCGGATGCCGTATATTGCGCAGGTAAACGTTTTGGCTTGCGCGCAGGTAACTCTAATTTCTCCGATGAGGAATTAAAGGAAGCTGTAGAATTTGTACATGCGCATGGCAAAAAGATTCATGTTACATGTAATATCATTCCTCACAACGAGGACTTTGAAGGTTTAGAGGACTATTTGAAATTCCTTGAAAGCATCGGTATTGATGCTATCATCGTTGCAGACATGGGGATTTTTAGCCTTGCTAAGCGCGTGGCTCCAGGTTTAGAGCTTCACGTAAGTACACAAGCTTCTACTACAAACTGGCATACAGTTCAAATGTGGAAAGAACTTGGTGCCACACGTGTTGTAGCGGCTCGCGAAGTATCCTTAGCAGACCTTAAAGAAATGAAGGATCATGTAGATATTGAAATTGAGTCCTTCGTACATGGTTCTATGTGTATTTCTTACTCTGGTCGCTGCTTATTGTCTAACTATATGACAGGTAATCGCGATGCTAACCGTGGTCAATGTTCTCAATCTTGCCGGTGGAAATATTCTCTTGTAGAATCAAATCGACCTGGTGAATATTACCCAATCGAAGAAGATGAACATGGCACATATATCTTTAACTCTAAAGACTTGTGCTTGATTCACCGTATTCCAGATCTTTATGAAGCTGGTATTGATAGCCTTAAAATCGAAGGGCGTATGAAATCAGTTCACTATTGTGCCACAGTGGCAAAAGTATATCGTACAGCGATTGATACATACCTTAAAGAAGGTAAAGATTGGTATGTTCGTCCAGAATGGATTGCAGAATTAGAGAAGATTTCCCATCGTCCTTATACAGATGGTTTTGCAGAAGGTCGTCCTGATGAAACGGCTCAAAACTATGGTAAATCTACGAATACTCAGAGTCATGACTTCATCGGTTTAGTTATGGGCTACAACGAAGAAGAAAAATACGTTGATCTTGAACAACGTAATAACTTCAAGGTGGGCGATAAGGTAGAATTCTGCCAACCGAAAGGGGAACTTGTTGAAACTGTTATCGAAAAAATGACAGATGAAGATGGCAATCCTATCGATGTAGCACCTCACGCACAAATGAAAGTACGTATCTATATGGATACACCACTTGAACCGTACTCCATGATGCGCCGTGAGTGCAAACCTAAAGAGGATGAATAGTTTATGAGTGGTATAGCCTTAGAACCGAGTAAATCAATCGGTGCATTTCCAGATGTACCCGACTTAACCACCTCTGGAGAAGAAGCGTATGTGTACTTTCACATTGATCCTAAGCATACGAATTTCATCAATCGCATCATTGAAGGCTATGAATATTTAGGTGTTATGACCTCTGTAGATACGAGTGGGCGGTGCATGTTGCGCTGCACACC
Organism: Veillonella parvula DSM 2008; assembly: GCF_000024945.1. NCBI lineage: Bacteria > Bacillati > Bacillota > Negativicutes > Veillonellales > Veillonellaceae > Veillonella > Veillonella parvula. Next base: position 1,345,333 of record NC_013520.1, on the reverse strand, counting down.
ATCTACAAGACCTTTGGCGCTTGAAGTATTAAGTAGTTTATCCGACTATGTCACTATAGAAGATAAAGTATAATTTTTATTGTAAATCGTATGAGGGAATTTTATGACTATACTAGATTTACAATTACATCAAATGTATACAAATTGTAGAGAAATGAGAGTATATCTATGAAACAATCTATTTTGAAACGCACATTATTAACAGCTTGCCTTGGAGCATCTATGGCAGGTGTAGCTATGGCGGGTCCTGTAGGCCCTGTAATCATTCCTCAAGCCGGGGATGTGGTTGTTATCAATCATGGTCCTGATATGACTTTCACAGGAAATATCAATTTTGATGTTGAAAGCCAAACTAACAACAATTTACAAATTGGTTCTACTGTGATTCCTAATGTGGTATACGGTGCGGCTTTCAATAAGTCTGGCGCACCAGATACTATCATCCCGGCTCAAACGTATGTATATGTAGGCACAAAAGACGGGGCGAATGCTTTCACAGAAGCTAGCGATGCAGACAAAAAAGGGGCAAGTTGGAATGTGGAAACATTGAAAAAAACTAAATCTGGCGATGTACAATTGGCGAGCCGTGGCGTGCCTGAAAAACCATTGGCTAACCAAGTGGCGACCATTAAAGATTCCATTATGCTTAGCGCTGTAGACCTCAGTACTACAGAGGTGGGCCGCAATAGCAAGGGCGTTTTATATATGACCGTGCCTAAGGAATTGAAATTGACTGCTGACACAGGCATTCCTGATGATGTACGTGAAACGATGCCAGCCATGTTCCGGGGCAAAATGGGAGACTCCCTCATGGTAAACCTCATGCCTCTAAATGAGGAAGAGAAGCAACAATTAGCGGCAAATCCACATAATGCGAATACTATCGTATTCAACCGTGGTATGAACATGGCAAAAATGATTGGTTCCTCTGCGCGTACAAGTAAGGTGTATACATACATGAAGGACCATTATTTGAACCTTGTTATTGTAGCGAAAGATTACGATGATAACGGTGCCCGTGGTAGCGGTGTTATGATGGTATCTAAACAAGATAACTCTAATGACGTGCTCTTAACACTCTACAAAGGTCCAGACCTTTCTACTAGCAAATTGGAAAAAGTAATTGGAGCTATGTTGTCTACAAACTTCAAACGTTAATTTATAAATAATGCATATAAAATGGCTCGAGATTCTGATATGTTCCGCCTTTACTGGTTGTCTAGTAAAGGGGAGCATATCATTCGCGGGCCGTTTTCTTTAAAATATAAATGTATCAATATAAATGAAGAGAAGATTTACAATTTATGGATTTAAAAAATTACAATTTATAGTTTTCAAGAAATTTACAGTTAAACTGTATTGAATTTTTTAGTCCTCTATGATACTATAATCTAGTAAAAGTGATGCAAAGGACATGATTCTTTTATCCCTGTGTACCAGAGAGAGGCTAATGCTGGAAATGCCTTACACATATATTAGAGTTACCCCCTTTAAACTGATTTGTCGAACCTAAGTAGGCAAATACGGTCGCCACCGTTATCGGGCTTAATGAAGTGAATTAACTATACACATATATTGGTATAGGTAGTTAACTAGGGTGGAACCGCGAATGATCTTCGTCCCTTGTTTGTAGGGATAGAAGGTCTTTTTTTATTACCCAATTTTTACAAGCTAATTACTCAATGTTTATGTATTGTGTGGTAAGTAGGTATATTGGTGAAAGTAGAAAATCAAAGCTATCCTAGTTTATAAATTGGAGGAAAGAAAAATGGCAGATGTAAAAATTATTTTACCTGATGGTAGTGCAAAGGAATACGCTGCTGGCACTACTCTTGGGGAAGCAGTAAAACAACTATCTAACAGTTTGGCTAAAAAAGTACTAGCTGCAAACGTAAATGGCGAATTAACAGACCTTCGCGAAGAACTTGTAGATGGCTCTGAAGTTGCGTTCTTAACATTCGAAGATGAAGGGGGCAAACATACTTTGCGCCATACAGCTTCTCATATCTTGGCACAAGCGGTTAAACGTTTATGGCCTGAAGCTAAATTGGCTATCGGTCCTGCTATCGATAAGGGCTTTTACTATGATATCGATATGGAACATATTTTGACTCCTGAAGATTTGGGTAAAATCGAAAAGGAAATGAGCCGTATTGTAAAAGAAAATTTACCGATTACTAAATCCGTTATGCCTCGTCAAGAAGCTATCGAATTCTTTAAAGCTAAAAATGAAGATTACAAGGTAGAATTGATTCAAGATCTTCCTGAAGATGCTGTAATCTCTTGCTACTCTCAAGGCGATTTCATCGATCTTTGTGCAGGACCTCACGTGGCATCTACTGGTAAGGTGAAAGCTTTCAAATTACAAAGCATTGCAGGTGCATACTGGCGTGGCGATGAAAAAAATAAAATGTTACAACGTATTTACGGTACAGCATTCGAGAAAAAAGAAGAACTGGATGCATACCTTCACATGCTTGAAGAGGCGGCTAAACGAGACCACCGTAAGCTTGGTAAAGAACTTGGCTTGTTTGTTATCAAAGAAGAAGGTCCTGGGTTCCCATTCTTCTTGCCAAAAGGCATGGCTCTTCGCAACGAATTAGAAAACTTCTGGCGCGAAGTTCACCATGAATTTGAATACGAAGAAATTCGTACACCAATTATCTTGAATAAACAATTGTGGGAAACATCTGGTCACTGGTTCCATTACCGCGAAAATATGTACACTACAATTATTGACGAAGAAGAATATGCAATTAAACCAATGAACTGCCCAGGCGGTATCTTGGTTTACCAAAACGAAATGCATTCCTATCGTGACTTCCCATTGCGTTACGCTGAACTTGGTCTAGTTCACCGTCATGAATTATCTGGTGCATTACACGGCTTGTTCCGGGTACGTGCTTTCACACAAGACGATGCTCACGTATTTATGTTGCCATCTCAAATGCAATCTGAGTTGATGAAAGTTATCGAATTATTCGACCGCATTTATAGTCAATTTGGCTTGAAATACCATGTGGAATTATCCACTAAACCTGACAATGCAATGGGTGATGATGCGATTTGGGAAGCCGCTACAGAAGCATTGCGTAATGCTATCGAAGCAAAAGGCATTCCATACGTAATTAACCCTGGTGATGGTGCATTCTACGGTCCTAAACTTGACTACCATATTGAAGACTCCTTGGGACGTACATGGCAATGTGGTACTATCCAATTGGATATGAACTTGCCAGAACGTTTCCAAATTGAATATGTTGGCGAAGATGGTCAAAAACATCGCCCTATTATGATTCACCGTGCATGCTTCGGATCCATGGAACGTTTTATCGGTATCTTAACTGAACACTATGCAGGTGCATTCCCAACATGGATGGCTCCTGTACAAGTTAAAATCTTGCCTATCTCTGAAAAACACGTTGAATATGCTAAGGACTTGGCAAAACAAATGCACCGCGACTATGTACGCGTGGAAGTAGACGATCGCAGCGAAAAAATCGGTTATAAAATCCGCCAAGCACAAATGGCAAAGGTTCCATACATGCTTGTGGTAGGTGATAAAGAGGTCGAAGAAGGCACAGTTAACGTTCGTAAACACGGTGGTGACGAATTGGGCTCCGTACCATTCGAAGAATTCTTCAATTCTATTAAAACTGAAATTAAAGAACGCAACTAATTATTTACTCTCCTAGTAATTATAATGTTATAAATCCCCCTCACATCTTGCACAATTTAAATTAGTCTGTATAATTTAATAGTGATGAGATTATAAGAGGGGGATTTTGTATTATATTCGCTTTAATTGTTACCTGTGAGTAGCGAAAGGAAATGACTATGAAAGAAGTAAATTCATACGGCTGGAAAGCTGTTATTGGTTCCTCTATTGGCTATGCCATGGATGGGTTTGATCTCTTGATTCTCGGCTTTATGTTGAGCTTAATTTCAGGGGACTTAGGTTTGACCACAGGTCAAGCAGGTTCCCTTGTGACGTGGACCTTGGTAGGTGCTGTAATTGGTGGTTTTATCTTTGGTACCTTGTCAGATAAGTTTGGTCGTGTTCGTGTGTTGACATGGACTATTGTATTATTTGCTGTATTCACTGGCCTATGTGCTTTTGCACAAGGGTATTGGGATCTTCTCATATATCGTACAATTGCCGGTATCGGCTTAGGCGGTGAATTCGGTATTGGTATGGCCTTAGCAGCCGAAGCATGGCCTGCACAACACCGTGCAAAAGCGACGAGCTATGTTGCCATCGGTTGGCAGTTAGGCGTATTGGCCGCAGCACTGTTAACACCCGTATTACTCCCTTATATTGGCTGGCGTGGTATGTTCATGGTTGGCATTATTCCTGCCTTTGTAGCCTGGATCTTCCGTGCGAAATTACATGAACCAGAAATCTTTGTTCAAAGTAAAGAAATTAAGGAATACTCCCATACGAACTCATTCAAGTTATTAGTAAAAGATGTAAGAACTACAAAGACCTCTATAGGTGTTGCTATTTTAACATCCGTTCAAAACTTTGGTTACTACGGTATTATGATTTGGTTGCCTAATTTCTTGAGTAAGCAATTAGGTTTTTCCCTTACTAAATCTGGTTTGTGGACTGCTGTTACCGTATGTGGTATGATGGTCGGCATTTGGTTATTCGGACGATTGGCTGATAAAATTGGTCGTAAACCGACATTTATTTTGTTCCAAGTATGTGCTGTGGCATCTATCTTGATTTACTCTCAACTATCTGATCCAACAGCTATGCTATTTGCTGGTGCTATATTAGGGGCCTCCGTAAATGGTATGATGGGTGGTTACGGTGCCTTAATGGCGGAAGCATATCCAACAAGTGCTCGTGCAACAGCTCAAAACGTATTATTTAACATTGGTCGTGCCGTAGGTGGCTTTAGCCCAATGGTAGTAGGCATGATTATCTCACTGTACTCCTACCAAGTGGCAATCGCTTTCCTCGCGATTATCTATGTAATCGATATTTTAGCAACAGTATTCTTAATTCCTGAACTAAAAGGTAAGGAATTAGAATAAATAAATAATTTTGAAAGCTTTACATTGAAAAGAACATAGACGTTTTATATTGAAACGCATATAAAAATCAAGAGGCTCTGTCATAAGACAGAGCCTTTTATAGTGTGTTTAATTTAAAATATTAGAATTATCTAGAATATTTGGTTTATTTAGAATATTTAGACTTAAGCAATTCCGATCCAGCGCCAGTATGTAAGTGCAAATACGAGCATCATTACATATCCAATAATTGTTAATGGAATGCCTGTAGTCATAAATGTTTTTACGTCGAATGTGTCGGTACCGTAAGCTACCATACCTTGTGGAGAGTTTACTGGTAATACTAGACCAAAGCAGATCGCATATTGCATGAGCATTGTTACGCCAAGTGGATTAAGTCCTTCTGCGGAATGTCCCATAACGATAGAGATTACGATAGGAATCATGGCAGAAGAGAGGGCTGTAGCTGATGCAAATCCAAGGTGGATTAAAATCAAAAAGGCAGCCATAATAGCAATCAAAAGGAATACGCTTGCTGTTTCAAGAGAAAAGGCATTTACGAATACTTGAGCGAGCCAGGTGGCCGCTTTCGTTTTAAGTAATACGGAACCAAGACCGATACCAGCCCCAAACATAACGATGGAACCCCAGTCGATGTTTGGCTGTGCAAATTTCCAGTCCATAATGCCAATTTTAGGGATAAAGAATAAGGCAATTGCTATAATTGTAGTTGTTGTAGTATCGATGGTATGTAATTTACCTCCCGTTGCCCACAATGCTAATAAACCAATAGAGATGCATAATAGTTTCTTTTCATCAAATGTCATTGGACCGATTTCTTTACGCATTTTAGCGAGTTGTACATCACCGCCAACGAGCTCTTTAAATTCAGGTTTAATAAAAGCTTGCGTTACAAAGTAAGTAATAATAGCCATAATTATGGAGAACGGTGCAGCTGCTGTAAGCCAATCAATCCAACTTACAGATGTGTTCATCTGTGTTTGCATAAACCCAACAGCTACGAGGTTTTGTGCGGCTGCTGTTTGAATCATAATATTCCAAAAGGTATCTGCTTGTACGGCGCCTACCATGAGGAGAGCGGCTACACGGCTTTTACGTTCAATACCTAAGTTTTCAACGATACCGATAATAATTGGAGCGAGACAAGCGATACGAGCCGTTGCACTCGGTACAAAGAAGGCTAGAATGAGACCTGTAATAATAACACCTAAATAGATGCGGCTTACCTTTGTACCTACACTAGACAATACGAGCATGGCTATGCGACGATCGAGACCCGTTTTACGCATGGCTACGGAAATAAACATAGCTGCACCTACGAGAATCATCGCAGGAGAAGAATAACCTGATATAATTAGTTTTAAGGCATTAGCTGTGCCCATAGCTTTCGTGGGCGCCTCTGGATTTGGAGAGAAGCCTAGTAATAAGGCCGTGAGTGCCGTAATCATGGTCGCACTTACCGGATAGGATACAGCCGATGTCATCCACAAGATGATAGCAAAGGCGAGGACACCAATCATGCGATGACCACCGGTAGATAATGTCTCTGGTGTTGGTAATAATAAAATGCTGCCTAAAACAATAAAGGCAAGAATAAGACCTATATTTTGAACTGTTGTACGCGCCTTTTGAGAAGGCAAACTAGTTGTTACACTCATAATAAAACCCCTTTCAATTTGTGTAATACCTATTACTATATAATATCTAGTTAGACAATACCCAGTTGGATAATACTCAGTTAGATAATACCTAGTCAGATAGAATATGTTATATATATTATTGTATCGTATTTTTCTATAGAATTAATAATTATATTATAGAAATATTGTATACATAAAGGGGGATAGGTGTCAGTAAGTATACCTATATACAGAACTTATAATCTCTGTTATACTGTAAGAGTTGTAATAATAAATTGCTGAGAGCAACCTAAGATTGTTGTTGACTTTCACTATCTAATTTGTTATTATAATTAAGTAATTTATGAAGCAGAGGCCATCCGCCACTCACCTAATACCAAGAAGTATGAGGTTAATATAGAGAATTCTATTCGGATGGTGTTTGCCGTCCGTTTTTTTTATTCTCTTGGAGGTGAACGCTATTAGCAAGGATACACCACGCATTAATGAAGAGATTCGTGCTCGTGAACTTCGTGTCGTAGGTCCTGAAAACGAACAAATCGGTATTATGTCTGGCCGTGAGGCTTTGGCATTGGCTGAAGAACAGCATCTTGATCTTGTGGAAATTGCACCTAACGCTAAACCACCAGTAGCTCGCATTATGAACTACGGTAAATATCGTTATGAACAACAAAAACGCGAGAAAGAAGCGAAAAAGAAACAAAAAATCGTAACTTTGAAAGAAGTCAAATTACGTCCACATATTGAAGACCATGACTTTTACGTAAAAATGAAAAACGCATCCAAATTCTTGGCGGAAGGCAATAAGGTAAAAGTAACCATCATGTTCCGCGGTCGTGAACTTTCACACCCTGAACTCGGCATGGCGGTATTGACACGTTTTGCTGATGAACTCAAAGAAACGGCGTCTATTGAAAAAGCAGCTAAGTTAGAAGGTCGTAACATGACCATGATTTTAGTAAGTAAATAAGGTATTGGGAGGATTATATTATGCCAAAAATTAAAACTCGTCGCGCAGCGGCTAAACGTTTCGCAGTAACTGGTACTGGTGAATTCAAGCGTGCGAAAGCTTTCAAAAGCCACATTCTTGAGAAGAAATCTCCAGCTCGTAAACGTAATTTACGTAAAGCTACATTGGTTGCAAAAGCTGACCACAAACGCGTAGCTAAATGCTTACCATACGCTTAATCGTTAACTATTAGATCGATATATCGTAATTTAGGAGGAATATACAATGGCAAGAGTGAAAAAGGGCGTTACAGCTCATGCACGTCATAAAAAGATTTTAAAATTAGCTAAAGGTTACCGCGGTACACGTTCCCGTTTGTTCAAAAAAGCTAACGAAACAGTAATGAAAGCGTTGTACTACGCTCGTCGTGACCGTCGTGCGAAAAAACGTGAATTCCGTCAATTGTGGATTGCTCGTATCAACGCAGCGGCTCGCATCAACGGTACAACTTACAGCCGTTTTATCGCTGGTTTAGCTAAAGCAGGCGTTGAAGTAAACCGTAAAATGTTGGCTGACTTGGCAGTTAACGATGCAGCAGCATTCGCTAAACTTGTTGAAGTAGCTAAAAACGCTTAATAACATAACAATATACATTGAGGACTCTCTTTGGAGGGTCCTTTTTTATGTGGTGAAAGTAATAGATTATCAATACTTTTATAATATGATATCCTATACATATAATGTGTGTGATAATATTAAAAGAGAGGATTTAAATTAATGAAAAAGTTATTTTCTATGTTATTGTTAGCATGTATAGTAATACCATTACAAATCCAAGCTATATCGATGGAAGCTATTAAAAATGATAAGAATAATATTCCTATTCTTACAGGGAAAAATGCCATTACGTATTTTGTAGACAAGAGTTCTATTAAAAGAATAGAAGAGAACCAGTTTATTTATAAAGCACAGGCAGTTGTATATGAGGTCGAAAATAATAATAGTCGTAGAACTAACTCATATATTCACAAGGTTTTAGTTACTTATCGATATGATATAAACCATTCTGTAGCCAGCGTATTACGTACTCCACAGTATGCACAAGACTATTCACTCCTCATATATGCTAAACAAGCTAGCTCTGGTATGAAATTAACGATAAATAGTGTGGAAGATTTTAATTATGAAGGTGTAGTCTTGGGGAATTTCGGTAATATTCCAGAACAATACGTTGATGTAGCTTTGCGTGATCCTAAATATGTTGTAGGTAATTATATCTTTAAAGAAGCTTATGGTACAGCTTATGAAAATATGACTCTTCATAAGAAATAAGATAAATGAGTTTATTTGAAATATGCAGATGGAAGATAATTAGGTATTATGTAAATCTGTCAATTGTGGATTGTTTTTATCAACGCAGCGGCACGCATTAATGTCACAACTTAGCGTCGTTTCATCGCTGGTTTAGTAAAGCAGGTGTTGAAGTTAACCGTAAAATGTTGGCTTACTTGCCAGTTAAATTATTTTATAAGGAGTGAACTCTATGACAGGACAAATGGAATCTCGATTTGAAGGATCTGTACTCGGATATATCGGGTATACTTTGGCAGCGTTTCTGATTACGGTATGTACCTTCGGCATTGCATTCCCTTGGGCGGAGGTTATGTTCCGAAGCTGGATTTGCCGTAATACGATTATTAATGGTAAACGACTTTACTTTGACGGAACTGGTACACAACTATTTGGTAGTTATATTAAATGGTGGTTCTTCACCTTTATTACCTTTGGCATTTATAGCTTTTGGTTGTTCAATAAAATGACACATTGGCGCGTTAAGCATACACACTTTGTCGAGTAATAGTATAAGAAATATATTTTAAGTATTAAAGCCTATAGTACATATTCAGTACTATAGGCTTTTGTCGTATCCGATATATTATTTTCTATACCCGCCACATCCTCTAGTATTAGAGTTTTGACCACAGTAACCTTGGCTAGTATTGTTACAAACTGTATTGTTATTATTACAGTTGTATTGAGCGTTTGTATTACAATTGTATTGAGTATCTGCATTACATTTATACTGAGCATTGGTATTGCAATTTGCTTGTGATCCATTGCATACATAATCATAAGCAAATCCTGTAGATACAGCCGCTGTCACGGCTAAAAGAGTCATGACAATCATACGTTTTGTAAACTTCATAGGTATCACCTCCTCATTTCTATACTTATATTGTACTACTAAATGTCAACTAAAATATGATATTCTATACATATATACTATTTGAGAGGCATTATGTGAAAGGATGAGAGTCTATTATGAAACGTATATTGATGGCTACACTATGTTTTAGCTGTGTTACGTTAGGAAGTCATGCGATTGATATTAATATACCAGGTGCGGATCCTACAATATCAAAGGATGCATATCAAAATTATCGCAAGACTGATTTAGATGTACACAAGATGGAACGTGAGGTTGAAGCAGAAATAAAAGATTATATGCCCAAAGCTGTGGTAGGTAATGGTGATATAGATTTAGATAAGGTAATTTATTCAAATCGTGAGTTAAACCATTCGTTAAATTTTTCTTCAACAGTATTTATTTTAAAGGAGGGTGGAGCAAATATAAAATTTACTATGCCATATCCAAGTAGGTATGGTAATACTGAAAAAATTTCAGATGGCACCTCTGCTTTCGAACAGGCAATAATTATGAGTCCTAATGGAATTATGGCCTATGAATTACGACATCAACCAGCTGGAAATAATTGGGAAGATAGTAAGATTCCATATAACAAGTTGACTATCGATGATATGAAAGCTATTGCAGAGAAAACAGCTGGAGTGTATAAAGCGCCTAATCCTTCTTTATATGCTGATAAATTTATGTATCCTATTATAGAAAAAGCCACATGGGATGTAACATATGCTAAGGGGACTCCGATGGTAGGGAGTATCAATTTTACAATGAAGGATACACCTACAATTTCCTATCATATCGGTTACAATTTGACACCTAAAAAACAGTTGAATTCATTGGAGAAACAAGGTGTAGATAAGACTAAAGAAATTATAATGTCACCTTTGGTAAACTATGTTCTACCATCTATTGAGCCAGCTAAGGATATCCTTTCTAAAAGTAAGACATTAAAAATTAATGATTTTACATTTTTAACACTAAAAACAAGTAAAATGGTACGGGTAGATAAAAGCGATTCGTATATGTACATACATGATAGCGATCATTATAAAGAGGGGATTATGGTGATGCCAATAGTTGATACTGATATGCAGCATCTAGAAAATATATTCCCAAAAGTTGTACGAAGTATCATTATGTCTGACAAATATTCGATGCGACAACCAATTCAATTTGCTACCGTATGGAATGATGCTATGCCATCTGTATACTTACAAATTAAGCGCCCTAAAACAATTTTGTATATGTTAATATCTCATGACAAACAATTTGTATATACGCATTTTATTATGTCTAATAATAGCAATCTATTGGTAAAAGACTATCGTGATATTGTGCAATATGTGGATACTAATAACATTAAGGACTACTATCATACATTCCAAAGTGGACTGGGGGCTAAGATGCCAAAAGAAATGGTTACTTATGATATTAAGAATACTAAGTAGTCGTTATTTATGAGTTGAATAATAATTAAAAATGAGCTTGTAGCACTATACTATTATAGTGCTACAGGCTCATTTTACAATATCAATTCTTTAAGACCCTATTTTGTTGTATTAGAACTTGTTTTATCGGCCGCTAGTGGTTGTTCTGCTAGAGCAACTTGAGGTTCGTTGTAAGTATAGCTTAATTGATGATTATAGGCTAATTTAAAGTAATTGGCTAACTCTTTATTTGTACAGTAGATGTAGCAACCTTTTTGACCACGTGTCATTAATGTACGGTATGTATTTTTTACAATTTCATTTGCAATACGATGTCCCTCCTCAGGATTTTCTTTTAAAAGTTTTTTGATACCTTTGATAGACTGATCTGTTTTAGCACGTTTATTAATATCTACGATGAGTTTGCCATTTTCATAACGTAAATCGTCACCGATAATAACTCCTACATACTCAAACTCAAGGCCTTGAGTGGTATGAATACAGCCCGCTTCATTAATAGAGTCTGGATCTATTGCATATGTGGTGGAATTTCCTAAGTTCCAGCTGATTCCAAAATTATGTTCCGGTATTTGGATATCTTTTACAAGAGAAGTCGTTCGACCTTCCTTAGGCCAATCCCAACAATAGCCTGCTAAAACTCGAGACTTATTGTTTATCTCATTTTTTGCTTTTATAGCAGCATACATAGCGTTAGGATCATCAAAAATCCTAAAGTCATAATCACCTTCAAAACCATCATAGTTTGCTGTTTCTGCAATTTGAAACACGTTGTCTAACCAAGCTAAATAGCCGTCAGAGCCATTACAACGGAACTGGGATTCTAGTGCGCCCTCATAAACAAGAGCCTTTTGCTCAGTACTAAACTTTAATATTTTATCGATAGTACCTGCATCTTTAAAAGTAACACGTTGATTTCGATCAATAAAGAAGACACTAAAGAGGGATGCATTAATAATTTCTTTGATTTGGTCTTCCCCTTCATTTTGGTACATTCCAGATTTTTCACGTAATCTATGTGCTTCATCAATAATTGCAATTTGAAGTGCATTTTTAGAGCGTGTATGGAATGTGCCACTACTTTGGAATAATGCTTTAATCTCTGTTTTTTTGAACCCTTTTTGTAACATGGTACTATATACATTTCGTGGCGCTGCATTAGATGTAATATACTGCGCCATATAGCCGTTATGGATACATTCAGCTAATAAGTTTATTGCTACAACACTTTTACCAGTACCGGGCCCGCCACGAACAATATACACCGTTTTTTGATTGTTCTTAATAGCATCTAGAGCAGCTTTTTTTATGCGTTCGAATTCAACCTTTTGATCATCGATGAGTACAAACTCTTTATTACCTTGCAGCATACTTAAAATAGAATCTTGCAGAGCTTTAGATGGTCTTAATTTACCATGCTCTATTGATTCCATAATGTTTGTAGTGTCAGGCTTTGGAATATACGTTTTAATAAAATCACGGAGCCTGTCCATTTGTCCTAATGTAAACATTGGAGATATATCTAATATTCCACGATAAATTGGATCTCGCAATTCTGGTGAAATACTTTCATCAAAGTTATGTAAAAAGGCACATGGATGAAGCTCAATAGGTCTAGTTTGTACATCTTCATTAAAGTTTTCAATGAGACTACAGTAAGACCACGCTTGATAGGATGGATGTGTGACTTCATGGAGTCCACCACGGAGATAGGTAGATACAATATTATCTTTATCAGTTACTTTGAAAGCTTCGCCCCATTGCTTCAACTCCACAATGACTACATGTTCTTTATTCTGTTGATCTAATCCGGTAATAATAAAATCCACCCGTTTTTGCGTGTTTGGAACGATATATTCAATCGCAACACCAGCTAAGTCAGGTATAGCAAAATCACGTATAACATTAGCCATATAAGATAAAGAAGTTTGCCATGAATGAATTTCAGATTCACCAACACGACGATATTTTTCTGTTAATGATTGATGTAACTTTTTGACCAAGACACCTTGTTCGAAATCTTGGATGAAAGCTTGTTTTGTAGAAGAGTAGATAATCATTTTCTAACCTTAATATAAAAATGAAGGAAAATTCATGAAATGTGTTGAATAATATTATTATAACATTTTATTATAGATACAAAATATATTGGTTATATAGTTGATGAGATATTAATTCTGAAATAAATGTATACTAGATAATTTATGAGGACAATTTCAATGAATGTAACAAGTAGTGATAATTTATCATGGGCAAAGTTTGAAGTAAATAATCCTAACAAACAAATTGCGTTTGAAAATATGTGTCGATCTTTATTTTCCCGAGAATTTGTTTTAGATTCTGAAGTGTTACATTCAGATCCTAATCATCCAGGAGTAGAGGTTGCTCCTGTAAGGTCAAAATATGGGGATTGCAATATTAGCTTTCAAGCTAAGTATTTTGATTCTAATATAAATTATAAACAAATAAGAGACTCATTAAAGAAAATGCTTGAAGTTTATACGGGAAAAATAGATAAAGTTTATCTATTTTCAAATAAAGATATCACTTCAACAAGTAGATCTTATAGAGATATTGTTGAGATGTTAGAAGCTTCAGGTGTTGCTATTGTCTTGATTACAGGTCAAACAATTTTAGATAAAGTAATGGATTATCCTACAGTTTTCACGACATATTTTGGGAAATATTCTTTTACTAAAGAGTGGTTTAGAGAAAATCTTGAACTTAGTTTAGAGAATCTTAGGAATAGATACAATGCGAGATTTAATATAAGTACTGAGACAGAAGATAACTTATTATTATTTTTGAAGGATTCAAATGCGGCACAATCAATTAATACACGAAAACATCAAGTTACAGAATATTTAAAAAAAATAGCTAGTAATTATAATTGTAGTAATAAAAAAGATGTTAGAGCATTTATTCATATTATTGAAGCTATTCCAGATGTAAAAATTTATAATTTGAATGAGGCGTTAAATTGGTCTAATATATTTAAAGATAAAAGTAAAGATATTATAAAACGTCTTTGTTCTAGTGAGAAGAAACTTTTAAGTAAACTTGAAAACAAAGAATCAAATTCTGATGATAAAGAAAACTTATATGATAAGTTAACTGAAGTAAGAAAGCTTTTAAAAATCTCAGAGCAATTAAAATTTTCTAAAGATGTAAAATCATTGATTAATAGTAATGTTTTAATTGTTAGAGGGGAAATGGGGACCGGAAAATCACAACTTTTAGCAAATACAGCAAAAAAAATTATTGATAATGATAATCTTGTAATCTTAAGTTTGGGGCAAACATATTTAAATGATGAGCGTATTGAAAAGCAGTTTTTAAAAAGCCTTAAAGGAGATATATCTAATATTTTTTTTGAAGATATACTTAGATATATGGACGAATATGCTTACTTAAATAATTGTTATTCAGTTATACTTATTGATGCTGTAAATGAATCAAATAATCGGGACATTTGGAGATATGGTATAAATAACTTGATTTCTATTATTAATAAATATAATAGAATTCGATTAGTTATATCTCTTAGGACTGGATTTGAGAAATTGACCTTGAGTGAAAAAGTTATTAATGATATTAGTGAAGGAACTATTGCATCAATTACTCATAGGGGATTAGATCATGAAAATATTGATGGGGTATTTGATTTTTTGGCTAATTATAAGATACCAGTATTTCCAGAAATTTATTTAAAACAAGAAATTTTTAATCCTCTTTATTTAACGTGGTTTTGTCAAACCTATAAGGGTGAAAGTCAAGATTTATTAGCTTTAATTAAGGAAGTTTTAAATAAGGCTGATAACGAGGCCTCCAAAGCGGCTAACTTTGAAGAGCCTATAGGCCTTATAAAGAAATTCTTAAATGAATATATTGAGAATAAGCAAAAGAAGAATATAATTTCTAAAGAAGAATTAATAGCTTTAAATTGTTGGCAGTTATATGGTGTAACTAATAAAATTTCTTATATAAAATCTTTAGAACGTTCAGGGATTATTACATCATTTATTTTTGATGAAAAAGAAATATATTATATTTCTTACAATTTACTGGAGGACTATATATATGCAAGTTGGATTATAGAGAATAAAAGTGATGATGAATTAAAAGTGTATGTTTTATATAACTTATTTGAGATAAATCATGAATTGCAAATAAGGAATGGTGGTAATGCAAGTCTATTTTCTATGATTGCCGCTTTATATTCAATTAAGAATGGTGCAGAATGTATAAGCATTATAGATGATATTGTAGAGGATGGATATAAACGAGATATTTTAGAGGAATACTTCAAGACCTTTTGCTGGCGAGAGTATAATGATTCTTTAGAATCTTTTATCGCATCTCTTGATAAGTATAAAGTCAGCCCTAATATTGTTTGGCAAATCTTTATTGAAAATTCTAGTAAAACTAATAACATATTAAACTCACTAGGTCTTAATAAATTGTTAAATAGTTATTCGCTGGCCCGTAGAGATTATTTGTGGACTATTTTTGTTAATAATTTAAATGAATCTGATATAATTATTAAATTTGCTTATCATATTGAAAAAGGTAATACTTTAGAATTAGTTTCTGAAGAAAAAATTAAATTATTATTGATATTATTTTCTTGGTTCCTTACCTCATCAAATCGTGTATTGCGTGATAGAATTTCTAAAGTGATGATTGAAATTCTAAGACATAGATTTACTCTTTGTAAATATCTACTTGATTTATTTAAAGCCGTAAATGACCCTTATATTGTACAAAGATTATATGGGATTGTTTTTGGTGCTGTAATGAAGCGGGGAGGGGAAGATGAAGCTGATTTTGAAGAGTTAGCAATTTACATTTATAAAGAGGTTTTTTGTAAGGATGAGGTATATCCTGATATTTTACTTCGTGATTATGCAAGGCTAATCATTGAGCGGTTTATATATGAGTTTCCCCATAAAGGATCTAACTTTGAAAATAATATATTTGAGCCACCATATACTTCACAGCCAATACCTAGAGGTAATGTGATAGATTATTATAAATCTGAATATTATTTCGGAGGGCGTGGTTGCATATGTTCGTCAATGATGTTTAACTCTAAAGTAAAAAGTGGAGGGATGTACGGGGATTTTGGTAGATACGTTTTTCAAGCTGCACTTTCATATTTTAAAGATGTAGATGAAGATAATATTTATTATTATGCTATGGATTATATATTTAATATATTGGGGTATTCTGAAAAGCTATTTGGTAAATATGATATGCGTAAAGGTGGATATGGGGATAGAAATTTTATGCAACGTACTGAGAGAATTGGAAAGAAATACCAGTGGATTACCTTCTATAATGTACTGGCTCGTCTTTCGGATACACATAAATTACTAGGATCCTATTCAGATGATAAAAAAGATATTCAATATAATGGACCTTGGAACCCATATGTAAGAGACTTTGATCCAACTTTAAATACACGATATTCTATGAATCATATTAGTACTCCTGTTTTTGAGGAGGAGCCTTTAGAAAATAGTTCTTTTTTGATTAATGATGTTTCAAAAGATGAAATTGATTGTTGGCTTGAAACTCCTGACAATATGTTTAATGAATTTCCTGATAGATTAATAAAAAAAGCATTTGATGGTATGGAATGGTTTTCATTAAGGTTTTATAAGAATTGTCAATTCCGGATTCATGATGATGATGTGTTATTTATAAAAGGGGATCAAGATATATGGATGTCATCAACTATGTATTTGGTATCAAAATCAAATGAACCAGTTACTTTAGATAAAATAGAATCATCAGAATTTATGAGTACTATTACTAGTAGCATACGATCATGTTATTCTTTATTCAATAGAGAATATAGTTGGAGTCCTGGATATGTTGATGAGTTTTGTAGCCATGAGAATTTTTTAAAGGGGACTGATTTAAATATAATTCCCGCATGTATAAACTTCTTGTGGGAAGAAGAATTTGATGCATCAAAAGAAAGCGCTATATCTTTTTATATACCGGCAGGTGAAATTATTCAAAGTATGGGCTTATACCAACGTGATATAGATGGAATTTATTATTATAAAGATGAAATTGTAGCATTTAATCAAAGTATTAATGATGGAGGCACTACAGAGCTATTGTTAAGACGAGATATATTAGATAAGTTTTTGGAAGAAAATAATTATAGTGCATTTTGGTATATTCAAGGTGAAAAGATATTCTTTCTAGATGATCGGCAATCTAAATGGAGTAATTGGAATGGTTACTATTTATATAAGAATAAGAAAATAAATGGGAAGCTTAAATGTGTAATAAAATCTGAATAAAGGTCAGATATTTTATCTGTATTTAGGTCATATTGTACTTATAACACAGACCTATTTTTAATTTCTTCATGAAATTTCTTTCTTTTATTTGTATAATACTGCCATTGGTCTTAAGAGAGGGCAGAGGTAGATGAAAGAAATAGCAAAACAGATTATAAATTATTGGTATTCATTAGATGCACTACAACCAAAGATAGTGTCAGATTATACAAAGATTGAGAAGAATAAGCCAAAGGTATTTGAGATATTTAGTGACCATATTAAGTTGTATCAACAATCAGCTATTGATTTTTCTCTTATAGATAGTGATTCGTATTATAAAACTGTATCTGAATTGGTATTACCTATTCCTGATATAGTACATAGTCAATCATTGTTATCGTATTTAACACATTTTGAAGAGTATTATAAGAAATGGATTAGTACGTATACGGTAGACCTGTCTTGTGCCGTATTTACTTGTGTGGTTGATGGAACGTCTGTACTGGAGCAGTTTATTAACAAGATGGGAATTACAGATATACCCGAAACACCTTTATTTCCAGCATTATATTGCTCATCTTTTATGACAGATAATGATGGAAATTATGTTGCTGATAGTGTTAGACTTTCACCATTTATATGGGCCGTACGGGAACTAGTGTTATTCCCGGATAAACCATTGCAGAATTTACATCTACATCAGTGGAAAGATATTGAAAAGGATATGGAGCGTGTATTACAATCCCAGGAGAAAGTGCTTTCAATAGATGAGACCATACAGATTGTGAATCATTACGTATGTGAACAGATTTTACAGCCTATAGGCGTAGAGATGAAGCGTGCTGGTGATGTATACACCTATTGTGGATTAACATCTACACTAGTGAATCGTAAAACCAAGAGTCAGCCTTACCGCCATGATTTGAAAGCAAGTTGTTTTTTAAATGATTTGTATTTTTTGTCTAAACATATAGACGAAATAGCTGAAGATAATAAGTTATTACACTATATTAATAGTTTAAACACGTCAATTGAACAATACGATTTATTACAAGACACTGAACAGCTACGACATTGGTATACGCCTAGAGCATTACCGTTAGGAAGATGGCCATCACCATTTAATTTATCCCTGATGCAACAAGTAGCCGTTAATATTGCAAAAGAGAACCCAAAGGAAATTTTTTCTGTTAATGGGCCGCCAGGGACAGGGAAAACAACGTTGTTAAAAGATATTATTGCTAATAATATTGTTGAGCGAGCTAGTAAAATTTGTGAATATAATCATGTTGAGGATATATTTACTAAGGTAAAAAGCCCAGATGGGGACGCATATTGTTATGAAATTCCTAGTTCTATTAGTAAATATGGTATGCTAGTGCTATCTGCTAATAATAAGGCTGTTGAAAATATATCATTGGAATTGCCCAATATATCAGCTGTTAGGACCGGATCTAATGATTCACACATATTTGATCCAAGGCATTCTGATATAAAAATAGATATCAGTGTATTGCAGAAAAAAGATGATAAAGACTCCGTCTCTCCTAATGAAATTTACTTCACATATCTTGCTAATCAGCTGCATAATACAACTGATCAATGGGGACTCATATCTACAAGGCTAGGTAATTCAAAAAATATTTCTGAATTTAAACCGATATTGAATTCTCTTTGTACACGATTAGAGTCTGTGATGAATGTAAAATCGGCACAAGATTTATTTGTTACAGCTAAGAAGCAATTTCAGGAACAATATGAGTTAGTAACACAATTGTTTGCTTATACTGAAAGCTATGAGCAAAATATACAGTGCTTGAAAGAATTAGAAGGGGATATTTCTAAACTAGAAGCTACTCAAAAAGCGTTAGATTGTGAAATTAATCAATATACGGATATAGAAGGAGACTTGACCTCTATTGAATCGCGTAAGCTAGAGCTATTAAATGATTTGATTGAGTTGAATGCTAAGCGTTCTTTAGTGGATAAGGTATTGGGGAAGATATCTATATCAGTATTAAAAGGGCTAAGTAATACAGCGTTACTATCTATTATTAATGAGAAAAATAGAGAATTGAAATCTATATTAGCTGAGCTTGTTACCTTACATGACAGATTGCAACTTAAGTATGTATTAGAAAAGCAACGTATTGAATTAGAATCTGAGTGTAAAACTTTGCAGGAAAATATAGTTGATATAAAGGCAGTACAAGGCAAATTATGTCAAACATTACAATTATCTAATAAGGATAATATTAGCTGTTTTGATACAGTTGAAAGTTCATATGGCGTATCACGCAATAAAGATGAATCGGCATATATTTCTGCACATACAGCCTATTTATATGCTTGTGATTATATCAATGAATGTCGAGAGCAACTATTTTTCGATGCCTTACAAGTACAAAAGGCAGTAGCTATTAGTAAACCATTTAGAAAGAACATGCAACTCTTATCATCTTATTGGGGTTCTTATAAGAAACGTCAAGAGTTAGATAAACAATTTGGCTTAGATCAAGTATTTCCTTTAGTATTTAATACATTATTTTTAGCGGTACCGGTTATATCCTCTACATTTGCGGCTGTTGAAAGTATGCTTCGTAATTGTACAGGTGAAGGTTCTATTGGGACTATTATTGTAGACGAGGCTGGTCAAGCATCGCCACATATGGTATTAGGTGCATTATATCGTGCACAACAAGCCATTATTGTAGGTGATCCAAAGCAAATTGAACCAGTTCAAACTGTTCAGGATTTATTTGTTAATTATGTAGGGAATCATGATATAGATTGTTATAGACATAAGGAATTATCCGTTCAACGTTTAGCAGATGCACAAAATCCATTTGCTGGTACGATACGAGAAGAGGATGATTCTGTTTCGTGGGTAGGCTGTCCACTAGTTGTTCATCGTCGTTGTGGTGAAATTATGTTTAATGTATCCAATGAATTGTCTTATGGCGGTTTTATGATTAATGAAACCGTGAAACCAAAAGAACCGGTTGAAATTGCCCTTCCTAGTTGTTGGATTACCTATGATGCTAGCCAAATCATTTCTAAGTCAAAAAAAGATCATTACATAAATACGCAAGGTGAAATTGGGGCTAAGTTAATTAATCTCTTACAGAATCATAATGTAAAGCTAGACGATATATTTGTCATATCTCCTTTTAAAACTGTTGCTGAAGGCTTTAAAGCATACATGAGTAATCAACTAGTATATATAGACGATGAAAGTCGTGATATCTGGATTGAAAATAATATTGGCACAGTTCATACCTTCCAAGGCAAAGAAGCCAAAGTCGTTATTTATATGTTAGGCTGTCAAAGCGATGGCACTGCTAATGGAGCTATTAAATGGGTTAACGCTAATAATGTAAATGTAGCCTTTACAAGAGCAAGGGAGTATATCTATGTTATTGGTGACGCTACCAAATGGGCAGAACTCAATAAAAATCTTGCATTTGCCCAAAGATACTTGCCTATTTATACTTTAGAGGATTTCTAAGTTAATAAGTTGCAATGACTATAGTAGATTGCTAGATTATAAGGTATAGGTTACTATAGATGTTTCTATAAAGAATTTATATTTACAATAAGGCTTTATAAAAGAAAACAAGGAAAGAAATCCTTAGATTCCTTTACTTATTTAAATATGATATAATTTATATCAAAGTGAGGCATAAATGGTTTCGACGCCAGACTTCGCTTCTAGATTTATTGAATTGAAGAAACGGTCTGACTTCTATGTCGGGCCTTTTTTCATGCGTTTTCTCACCGCCAATCCTCGAGTTGATTAGCAAAGGCTGGACCCATTTAGAGGTCTCAAGTTCAATATAGTGTTGTGAAAAATAAAAGTAAATAGATTAGAGGTTCCTAATAGTCACCTAGGTGACTATTAGGAACCTCTTTCGTTTTGTAATTACTATCATAAAAACGAATTAACTATGTTAAAATACAATTAATATTAGTGTTTAGTGGGGGAGATATTTATGAAACGTTGTATTACATTACTAAGTTTAGGTTTGTGTTTAGCGGCACCAATGCTTTCAAACGCTAACGATATTAGACCTCTAATACATGTTACGAATGTACATAATGGTCAATATGATGAAGGTTTAGATGCTATTACAGAAATCAAGTTTTTTGGTCCGTATCAGTTCCGTGTATTGAAGGACTCTGTGGAGACTAAGGGGGAAACTAAAGATATAGATGGGAGAGCTTTTAGAACCTCTGATGGTGTTTTTATGCATGTGAAGGCTAGATCTATCGATAATACAAGTATCTCTTTAGATAAAGAGATTAAAAAAATTGTTAAAGATAGAACGGTTCCTGAACCTACGGTAAAGATGGTATTGCCTATTAAGTATGATGTAACAGAGATTGATAATGATGGTGTGCGTAGTTTACTAGCCGAATTCATGTATGGCTGGCCATTACATAATAGGACGGACATGGTATTAGTTACTGATTATGAAGATACTCGTTACTATTATAATTTACAGTTTTATAGAGACCAGCTACCAAAAGGTGTTCGCATTGAGCAGTTACGCCAGATGATTATGGATGCGCAGTTTAGTTATAAATAAGGTGTATTTGATCAGATTCCCATATTTATTTATCCTAATGTATTTAGTCAGTTTGTAATATTTAGCTGAATGGGTATAGTAAAAGTAAATTAAAAAGAGGTTCCTATGTGTCAATTTGTGACCATCAGGAACCTCTTTTGTTGTGCAAGAGTTTATATAGTTTTCAAACTATTATAATATGCTTTTACCTAAAGGAAATACAGTTTTACCGAATACTTTGTTAACAAGTACAGCACCAGAACCGTAGAAGCCTAATAGGGAGATGAATAATTCAGACCATGCTGCAAGAGCGAAGAAGCCTGTTTTGCCGCCTAAGAATAGGTCAGTTGCTAGACCGAAGAATAGGAAGCAGATAAGTAGCATAATAGCGAATACAACTTTATTCGTTTTTAAAGATGCAATTGTACCAAAAATAGAGAAGATTAAAAAGCCCACAAAAGCAAATGCTAATTGTGTTACATCGAAACCTTTTTGAATTTCAGGACCGAAAGATCCCATTTGGATTAACCAAACGCCAGCCATTGCAGACCAGAATAAACCGTATGCACCGAATACAACAGAGCCGAAAGGATTATTTTTCTTGAAATCAAAATGGCTTGCCATTAATTGGGCCAAAGAACCTAATAAAACAGCCCAAGGTATAATAACGGATGTTGTTGGACCAGACCAGCCTACGCGGGACGTGGATACCACAAAACATACAATAGCTAAACCTAGTAGACCAAGACCTGTTGGATCTGCTACATTTTCACTCATTTCAACTTTTCTTACTTCCTTTTCCATTTGTTCCTCATTTCTCTGTCAACTAACTACAACCATACAGTAAAATATTCACATGATATTGTGCGGTCATCTCCCATTCAATACACTAGCTATTGAATTGACGGCGTATCTATGTGAAAGCACTGCCCCATAAATGTAACATATATCACATTTTTAAGGCAATAGATTTGGAATAGGAGCTATGTGTAAAATGTATAATGTGAAAAATGAAATAAAAGTGAGAAAATAAAAGAAAAAGCGTGCAAAATGAGAAGCCTATGATTTTATTTCCCAATTTTGTACGATTTTAATTTATAAATCTCTTATTTATATGAATTTGCTATAGATTATTGACAAGAATTTAGAATATATCAATGACTATACTCAATATATGAGTAGTGCCTTGAATATGACTAATTTTATTTTAAATTCCATGAAAAGGTGCATATATTATTTATTTAAGGTTTCAATAATGCTTAGAATATCATCTGCTTTTCGGGCAATATGTGTTACGCCTAGTTCTTTATGGAGTGATTCTTCTCTAAAGCCCCATGTAACACCGATGCAAAGTAGACCGGAGTTTTTGGCGGTAGCTACATCAACTTCAGAGTCACCTACATAAATGGATTCTTCTGGTGTAGAACCTAGATCTTTTAATGCTTGGAGCACCATATCTGGTGCTGGTTTACGTTGTAACCCTGGTCTTTCACCAATGGCAACAGGTAAACGATCGCCAAAGTACTCTTTATTAAGTGGTGTTACACCTTCTTGGATTTTGTTAGACACGATGGCTAATTTATAACCTTGTTCACGCAATACATCAAGCATATTTAGGATGCCTGGGTAAGGAGCTGTTGTGTCTTTTAAATGCTCACCATAGTAAGCTTTAAATTCCTCAATGTATGGCTCTAATTCATGATCAGCTACTGTACTAGGGAGACACTGACGCATTAAATATGTTACTGCATTACCGAGTGCTGCTTTTACCTCTGTTAGAGATTTTTCAGGGAAGTTATGTGTACGTAGAACATGATTTACGGCGTTAGCTAAATCTGTAGCCGTATTGAGCAATGTACCGTCGCAGTCAAAAACGATAGTCGTATATTTCATAGGGTCCTCCGATATTAAATTAATATGTACTTTTTAAGTATATGATAAATATGTAGAAAATCAAGAGAATAGACCTATTAGTTACTATAATTATGTTACAATGATAGAAGTAATAATTACAGTGTATAGGAGGCGTAGTATGACTGAAATACAAGCTCTTTTATTAATAAAAGCTACCCTAGAAGCCGCTGATATTCACGGCATCGAATCTATCTTGGCTGACGATTGTGAATATATGTCTACGGGCCGTGGCATTATTGGGCGAAACCGCAATGAAACTGTTGATTTTTTGTCCTCTATGGCTGAGTCTATTAAGGCCGACAATGTGCCTGTTACGTGCAAGGTGATGCATATTACCGATGTGTACGAGGAGGATGCGCTATTCCATGAGGGTCGTCATGGCTTAACCGTTTCTTATGAAAGCGGCGATAATTATGTGTATCTGCTATTTGTAGATTTAAATGACGAGGGACTAGTTGACCGTATTGTATCTAGTCAGGAAAATTATAGCATTGAGTATGATGATCTCCGCTTTAGTTCTGATGAAAGCGAATATGCTTTCACGACTTCGCCAACGACTGTGAAAGATTGGATTACAGCACTCAGCATGTGGCTTGAAACTGCAAATGTAGATGTAGACGATTTTTATCAATATATCGATGAAGATACGCGCGTTGTATTTCAAAAGGGCGATGCAGAATCTATTACTCTTGAAAGTGGCCTTGAGGTAGAGGACTATTTTGATCAGTTAATGAATCAACATTTTAATGCGGTGCCTCATATCATTCGAGATGAAGAAGATGGACTAATCTTAACCTATGGTCCTATGAGTGCCATTGCTACCCTCAATGAAGAGGGATCATTAGCTCTTATCAGTATCTATATCGACACCCGTGATGAAGACGAAGCAACGGATGAGATTGGCTATATCGAAGAGGACTTAACGAAGGAAACTATTATTGAAGAGGATCTATATTAGTCGATACTACTTATTTGATATATCTAATCTAATTAGGATTAATAGATAAAATAAAAACTACCAGTTAAACATATATCTTTTAAACAGACCTTCTACTATGGAAGGATAAGGCATTAGATATTATCAATAACTGGTAGTTTTTTGTATTATTTATATTTCGTCATGGTCTTTAATGAGACCAGCTTTTTTCTTTTTCCAGTAGGAGTAGTAGAACGGCAAGATTACGATACAGCCGCCTAGACCCCATAATAATTGGTTAGTTTGAGCTTGGGCAAGCATCCATAGGGATGTGCCAATAGCGATGACTGGGATTAAGTAGCCACCAGGGATTGTGTAGGAGCGAGCTTTGTCTGCCCATTTACGACGGAAGATAATAACAGCCAAACATGTTGGTAGGTATTGTGTAAAACGAGATACCGCACTAATGGCTGCTAGTGTTGTAAAGGAACCAGACCATGCAAGTAATACACTGGCAATGGCAGTAACGATAGCTGCTACATATGGTGCATTGTAACGATTACGTTTTGCCAAAGCACTTGGTAACATACCATCCTCCGCCATGGATGTTGCCACACGAGGTGCATAGTAAGCTTCGGCAAAGTTGATACCACCCATAGAGATCAATGTGCCTATTAATACGATATACATACCAATAGGTCCAACAATTACGTTGAATGCATCTTGTACTGGAGCCTTGGTATTTGCTAAATCTGTACCAAGTACACCAATAGATACGGCGAGGATTGCCATATACAGAACGGATACGAGAAGCATACACATGATAATAGCACGTGGTAAATTTTTTTTAGGATTTTTCATATCCTCTGCAGCAATGGCAATAACTTCAAACCCTGTATAGGCAAAAAATAGAAGAACTGCAGCTTGAGCAAATGATCCATCTACATAGTTGTCTTGAGGGAAGACTGGTGTAAAGTTAGCTCCATTTATAAAGAAAATACCAATTGCAATGAATAGGGTAAGCGGAACTAACTTAGAGATAGTAATTAAGTTATTAACGAATTTTGATACATTAACACCAAATATATTTACAATGGTAAGACCTACAATTAAGATAAATGAAATGACGTCCTTTGCAAAATCACCACTTAAAGCTGGTACTGCAGCACCTAATGCTGTAGCAAAGCCAACGGCCATAGCCGCCCAGGCAATAACGGTTACGATCCATTTTAAAACGCCCACTTCAAAGGCCCAAAAATCACCTAATGCATGTTTTGCATATAGATAAGGACCTCCATTACGTGTAAATAGGCTGGCTGCCTCTGCAAAGCAAAGGGCGATACAACCTGCGATAACGGCGTCAAATAACAGGACGCCTAAGCTAGCGGAACCAATTATAGAATATGCTTTGTTTGGTAGTAGGAAAATACCTGTCCCTACAATACCATTGATGCCAAGGAGTACAATACTCCAAAAGTCAAATTTTCCTGTTTCTTTCATGATACAATCTTCCTACTATTTAGTTATATTTTCTCGAACTGCTTTTACGAATGCAGTAAATAAACGTTTTGCATTTTCATCACTTGTAGACATCATTTCTGGGTGGAATTGACAGGCGACTAACCAAGGATAAGATGGGTCCTCTAAACCTTCTACAGTACCATCCTTAGCTCTTGCTACAACTTGTAATCCTTTACCGACGTTTTTAACTGTTTGGTGATGATGGGAATTCGTAATCCAAGTATTGCAACCTATAGCACTAGCTAGTTTTGAGTTGGTCTCAATCTCTACAGTATGGGTACCAAGAGAAGGTGTTTGATTCTGAGAGTGTTTTATTGTACAGTTTTGATCATATTTTAAGTCTTGGAATAAAGAGCCGCCACGATATACATTTAAGATTTGTAAGCCACGACAGATGCAAAAGATAGGAATTTGTCTTTCTTCTGCTGCTTTGATTAAAGCAAAGTCGAATTGATCTCGCTCCGGAAATACATCGCCAAGACCTTGCAAAGGTTCTTCTCCATAGTGAAGAGGGTATACATCATGACCGCCAGATAATAGTAAGCCGTCAAGCTTTGCTACCGTTTCGCGAGCTACATCAAGATTTTGGGTAAATGGAATTATAACAGGAATGCCACCAGTTTTCTCAATAGAACGAGGATAGTCTTGGTTTACGTAGGAGCGCAATAAATCTACGTAAGGACCACCATTATCTCGTAAGATATTGCCAGATATGCCAATAAATGGTTTCGTCATAATATCACCTCATATGTGTAAAAATCTGTACAACCTGATGTTAGTGTATCAGATTTTTATGGATAAAAACACTACTAATAGATATAATTATAAGACTTATAATAGAGAAAATATGTTAAAGTTGATACATTTTACTATATTTTCTTTCCAGATATAGTTGTATATGTTTAGTGCGAAACATGGTATGATAGACTACGAATAAACTGTGCGGGAGGTTTACTATGGTTTTTCTAACATCCTTACAAAGTATCATACCTATTGTACTACTTATTTTGTTAGGATATATATTAAAAGGGCGGGGCATGTTTAATCCTACCTTTAGCGGTAATTTATCGCGATTTATCATGTCGGTTGCATTACCAGCGGGAGTATTTGTATCTGTATTACATCACTTACATACTTCAGATATTTGGAATTTACGATATGGCATGTTAGTAGTTGTCCTAACATATGTTATTGCATATATTGTTGCGTTCATTATGATGAAAATGCTGAAAGTTCCTAAAGGGCGACGTGGTATTTTTATCAATATGGTAGTAAATGATAACTGCTTGTTTATTGGGTTACCAGTGCAAATTGCACTCTTTGGTCAAGATGCGCTGCCGTATTTCCTGTTATATTACATCGGTAACACTATTTCCGTATGGATGGTGGGGGTATTCCTTATAGAACTAGATCCACTGCCAAATTCTGAAGTAGATTTTAATAATGGCTCCTATAAGATTGATAGTATAAATAATAGTTCAGAATCTACTGAAGGTAAAAGCAAGAAACCTAAATTTGATTGGAAGAAGTTATTACCACCACCATTGATAGGTTTTTTTGTGGCATTAATCTTCTTGTTCTTTGAAATTCCTTTACTTCCAATTTTGCATACTACCTTGAATTACTTAGGTGACATGGTAACCCCACTATCCTTGATTTATATAGGTATTGTACTTCATGATGCGGGCTTAAAAAGCATGCGTTTAAATAAAGACTCCATCGGTGGGATTGTAGGACGATTTGTCATTTCCCCGATTATCATGTTCTGTTTGATTACGGTCTTACAATATGGAGCAGGCATTGTATTAGAGCCAATCGCAATCATCACCTTTGTTGTACAATCAGCAGGACCTGTCATTGCAGTATTGCCAATTGTAGCTAATGAATCAAAAGCTGACTTGCCATTTGCTACAGGTCTTGTAATGATTAGTACCATACTATTTGTTGTAGTAATTCCAATCATAATGGAAATTTTGACAATGATAGGTATACAGGCTTAAAATAAGGAGAAAATTAAAATAAGTAAATAAAAAATAGGTTCCTAATGGTCATATAGGTGACTATTAGGAACCTATTTTTATGTAAGTATATACAGCTTATCTAAAAAATCTACCAATGAGTGGCATGCTTGCGCCATCATTTTTATTAAGTCCTTTTAGAAGAACCATGATAATAACGTAGAGCAATAAGCCTTCGATACCAGTGAGTATAAAGTTAGCCCACATTGGTAAGATATCTGTTAAATAGTGGTAACTCAAGAAGATGAGGATACCCATAACACCGGCACTGACCACATTTTTCCATAGTAAGGAAATATCTAGGAAGTAGCCTGTGTATTTTTTGATGTAAATCAAGTTAAGTAATGCGGCGAAGCCAATATCAGCAACGGTTGCCCAGGCGGCACCGCCGATGCCTAGCCAAGGAATAGCCGTCAGTGTCCAGTTAAGGATGACCTTGATTATGAGGGAAATCCCCATATTTATGACTGGAATACGTGGTCTGTTGAGACCTTGTAGAATACCTGTTGTTACTTGATGTACACCTAGGAAGAATATAGAGAATGCCGTGATTTGCGTTGCTAGTTCTGCCTTAGGCGCATTGTAAATCAGTGTAACAGTTGGGGCAGCAAGTACATATAATAGCACTGTAAATGGTACGGTTGCCATAAATGTTAAACGCATAGAGCCAGCAGTGCGATCATATATACCTTGATGATCGCGTTTTGCAAAGGCATGAGAGATAGCTGGTACAATGCTTGTCGCAAGGGCTGCGGTAATGATGGTAGCCAAGTTGATGAGCGGTACCGCCATCCCAGTAAGATAACCGAAGAGTTCTGTTACTTCGTTCATTGGGAACCCAGCATCTAATAAGCGACGTGGTACGATAAGTAAGTCGAGATTCGCCGTCAACGGTAACATGATACTTGCTAAGGAAATTGGTATGGATAATGTTAAGAGTCGTGACAATATTTCTTTAGCTGATTCACGAGGACCATCGTAGCTTTCACCAGTACTACTAGCCTTAGGTAATTTGTAGTAATAATACAACAGCACCAGGAAGGCCCCAAAAGCACCTACACCTGCACCCAAGCTAGCGCCACCTGCCGCGGCCGGTAAACCGTAAGGTAATAAAATAGCAGCAGCACCTAGCATAACGATAACCCGTAGCAATTGTTCTACAATTTGGCTAATCGCTGTGGGCGTCATCATTTCATAGCCTTGGATATACCCGCGGAAACAGGAAATCCATGTTACAAAGAATACTGCCGGAGCGAGCGCGATGATAGAGTAGTAGGCACGGCTTTCAGCAATGAGACCACTAGAGATTAACCAATCTGCACCAAAGTACATGGCAAGACTGGCGATAAAACCTGTTATAGTCAACATTGTAAAAGAAATATTGAATACTCTCTTAGCACCACTAAAGTCGTGTAAGGCTAATCGTTCTGCCGTCAAAATAGAGATGGCAATCGGCACACCTGCGCTCGAAATTTGCAATAGTAACAAATAGATAGGAAAGGCCATCTGGTAGATGCCGATCCCTTCACCGCCCAAGATGCGGGATAGAAGAATCCAGTTGATACTACCGATGGCTTTCACTACGAAACCGGCAATGGTTAAAATTAAGGTTCCTTTTAAAAATCCACTAGCCATTGATTATAGTTTGTTGGAAGAACCCAATACATTTTTAATTTTGTGAGCTACCATGCCTTTAATAGCATCACGAGCAGGTCCTAAGTATTTACGAGGGTCAAATTCGGATGGGTTTTGAGCCAAGTATTCACGTACAGATGCGGTCATAGCAAGACGAAGGTCTGTATCGATGTTGATTTTGCAAACCGCCATTTGAGCTGCTTTGCGAAGCATTTCTTCAGGAACGCCTTGAGCACCAGGAATGTTGCCACCGAATTCATTACATTTTGCTACGAATTCAGGCAATACGGAGGATGCCCCATGCAATACGATAGGGAAGTTAGGCAATAATTCGCCCACTTTTTTCAAACGATTGAAGTCGAGGTAAGGGTCGCCTTTGAATTTGTAAGCACCATGGCTAGTACCAATAGCGATTGCTAAGGAGTCTACGCCAGTTAGGTGTACGAATTCAGTAGCTTGTTCTGGGTCTGTAAAGCGAGCATCTGCATCGGATACGTTTACATCATCTTCGACACCAGCCAAACGGCCTAATTCTGCTTCTACTACAACGCCATGAGCGTGAGCATATTCAACAACTTGTTTAGTGATTTTTACGTTTTCATCGAAATCATAGTGAGATGCGTCGATCATAACGGATGTGAAACCACCATCTACACAGTCTTTACAGATTTCAAAGGAATCGCCGTGATCAAGGTGAAGAGCGATCGGTAAGTTGCTGTCTTCAAGAGCTGCTTCTACGAGTTTAACAAGGTAAATATGTTTAGCATATTTACGAGCACCTGCAGATACTTGCAAGATAAGAGGGGATTGTTCCTCTTTCGCTGCATCTACGATACCTTGTACGATTTCCATGTTGTTTACATTGAAAGCGCCAACAGCATAGCCGCCTTCATAGGCTTTTTTGAACATTTCTGTAGTAGTAACTAATGGCATGTTGTCCTCCTTGGCTCTAGAGCCTGTCATATCATGTTATTAATACTGTGACTGCTAGTATTTCTAGCGCATATGAGCTAGATAAAAAAACTAGTGTTATTGCAATCATATATCAATTCAAGTTAAGTATATCAAGAAACACTATAAAGGGCCAATATTTTTTGTATAACTTATGCATAAAATTCGTCTTGTTATGTGACCCATGTGGGTTATTTCTGTGTAGGAGCATTTATTTAGGGTATTATATCAGCTCAATCGTTTAGCAATACTTTCATATCCTCTGGCATTTCTGCATGCAGTTCGAGCCATTCATTTGTTATGGGATGATAAAAGCTTACACGCGCTGCGTGTAGTGCTTGGCGTTGGATAGATTCTAGATGACCACCGTATAAGTCATCACCAGCTAGTGGATACCCTAGTTGAGATAAATGAACTCGAATTTGATGGGTGCGTCCTGTGTGTAATAAGCACTTTACATGGGTAAATTGACTATAAGATGTAAGCGAGCTGTCAGTTGAACATATATTACTATTATTATTCAGCGTAATTACATCATCAGAATTAATCTTACCACTACTGATTTTGCTTGTATTTTTACTAATAATAGTTATATCCGTGCGAGCTGGCTTTCCTTGGACTGTACAACAGCGCTCAATGATACTGCCTGGTTTACGACCTATAGGCCAGTTAATGCTTATAGGCACAGAAGGGAGATGTCCTTCTACAATGGCGTCGTAGCTTTTGTAAAAATGGGTGTGTTTTTTATCAAATGCATGTTGAACCACTGATGTTTTAGCAATGATGACAATACCTGAGGTATCCTTATCTAATCGGTGTACGGGATGGAAATCATAATGCTGATTTGTTTCTTGGTAGTAATGAAGTACACCATTTGCCAGTGTATGATCTCGTATGGTAGAAGTAGGGTGCATAAGAATACCAGCCGCTTTATTAATGACTAAAATATATTCGTCCTCATATATGATATCTAGTTCCATAGGGCTTAAACTAAACTCTTGCTCTGGTGTTAATTTCATAATGAGATGATCACCACCATGAACGAGCGTATTCCAGGTAGCAGGTTTACCATTAACTGTTATGATACTATCACTTCGTAAACGTCGTCTCATGCGCTGGGAGATATGCTGTTGTTTTATAATATGATTTATAGATTGTGTGTGTACATCAGAATCTACAATTAAGTCGATTATTGTTGCTGTTTTCATACGTATTATTATAACAAATAAAATAAAAATGAAGAATTTTTCATATTTCGTTGTATTTGTGAAGGTCGATATAGTATAATTTGAATTGCTGAATTTTATACATTATTTATGTGTGAACTTTTTACTATAATACTGTGTGTTTAGTTCTAACAGTATATTTTATGAACTATATATGTATGTTAATGACTGTATGGTTATAGCTTATTCTATAAAAGGAGAGGTTTATGAATATTAACAAGAAATCTTTATTAGTCGCATGTGTGTTAGCGGCTATGTCTACAACTACTTTCGCGGCATCTAGTACAACATCTACTAGTAGCACAACGGTAACAAACCACGATACACCAACATCTACTAGTACACGTGTTACTCGTGAGCAACATACAACGACTACATCAACTTCTACTGTTCGTACAGAGAGCTCTAGCTCCACTAAAAGCACAAAAGCTAGTGTAGGCGTTATGACCCCTCAAAAAATTGAAGAGCGTAGTGCACTTTCTGGCTATATCGCAGCTGATGTGGCGAGCGCATTAAATCCTTATCGCAATGCTCCTAAATCTTTAAAATCTGGTAAAGGCACTACTTTCAAAAATGACGAAGTGCTTGAACATGGTGTATTGGCAGCTATGAAACAAGGTGGTAAATGGGGTATTATTCGTCCAGATGGTACTGTTGCTATTGAACCTAAGTACAAAGAAATTAAAGATGTTGATTATAAAACAGGCAATGTGTTAGCTCAAGTAGATAAGAAAACAGAAACTTGGGTTACCCCTAAGGGTGTGGAAATCTCTGAAGAGGAAGCTTTAAAAGAACGTGTTAAACAAGAAGCAACTCAAGAGTATCCAAGCGATTCCTATGTAGAGTTTAAAGAAAAAGGTAAATATGGCTTTAAAACTACTGATGATAAAGTAGTGATTGCTCCACAATTCCGTCAAATCGTGACTGGATTTAGCGAAGACCGTGCTTTTGTTAAAAATGCTAAAGGTAAAATTGTAGCTATTGATGGTACTGGTAAAGAATTATTTAATGCTCCATCTAAAGAGGTATATAGATACCGTAATGGTCTGGCTGAATACCGCCGCTCCGTGAGTGGCTTTAATCTAGGTGGCCTTGTAGGTGGCTTCATCGTGGGCGGTATCCTTGGAGGTGCGCTTTTAGGTGGTCAACATTATCACGTAGGTGGTTTTGCTTATGATGGTGCAAAACGTGGCTATATCGATCGCTCTGGTAATATTGTAATCGACAGCAAAAAAGATAAAGTATGGCCTATCACAGCCTATGGCACAGTAATTAAAGATGCTGGTAACTTATACTTTGTGAACCGTAAAGGTGAAGTTGTTATTCAACCAGGCGATTACGATGCAGGTGAAATGGATAAATTAAATGGTCTATTAGCGTTAAGAGACAATAAGACTGAGAAATGGGGCATTTTCGATGTATCAACAGGTAAGCAAGTAGTAACCTTCAAATATGATTCTATTTCCTTTGCAGGGACTGATCGTTTAGTAGTTGTGAAAGATCATGTTAAAAACCTTATCGATATGAATAGTGGTAAATCCTTGTATTCTGCTCAAACAGAAGCAACTATTGAACCGTTCAACAACGATACTGTAACATGGGTTCATACTGGTAAAGAGGGCTATACAATCATAGATAATAATGGTCATATTTTATTTAGAGATACAAACAAACTTATTGAAGACGCTAAGTCCTTTAACCATGGTTTCAGCTCTGTTAAGTCTAAAGGCAAATGGGGAATCATGAACTCCAAAGGTGAATGGCTTGTACAACCTACATATGATGCGGTAAACGTTTTATAATATAATTGGTTGTAGAATTCTTTTGAATTTGTATTGTCTTTAGTTCTGGCTTAATTATTATTGTTTAGTTATAGTTCTTAGCTATAAACTAAATACAACATAATATCGTTATACAGAGACTAGCAATGTACATGTATCATGTATGTTGCTAGTTTTTTTATATTATTTGTCTTGTGTATTGCGTTGCATAACCGTATTAGAGAACTTTCACTATACTTATAAAAGCTTCATTAATACATAGCTAACAATTATAATTAAGAAAATCGATTTACCTAGAAAATAAGCCTATTTTAAGGTATAATTATAGAGATGTATTCCGATTTGGTGTAGTTTTACACTTTCACTTGGAATATGAGGATGATGAAAGTAATGCTATGAACCTTATGCCCAACAGGTTCAAGTGTAGGAGGTATAAAATGGCTAAAGATTGTTCCTTTGACGTTGTGTCTGAAGTGGATATGCAGGAAGTGGATAATGCGGTAAACCAAGCAAAAAAAGAAATTGGTACGCGTTATGATTTTCGTGGCTCTAAAGCGGAAATTAGTCTTGAAGGTGACACTATCAAAATCATCGGTGATGATGAATATAAATTGAATGCCATTATCGATGTATTAAAAGGCAAGATGGTTAAACGTAATGTAGCGATTAAAAATCTTGACTACGGCAAAGTTGAACCAGCAGCAGGTGCAACAGTTCGCCAAATCATTACTATTAAAAAAGGCATTACTAAAGAAAATGCTAAAGAAGTAGTAAAAGCAATTAAAAACATGAAAATTAAGGTACAAGCATCTATTCAAGAGGATCAAGTGCGTGTATCTGGTAAGGATAAAGATGATTTGCAAGCAGTAATCCAAATGTTAAAACAATTGGATATCCCTGTAGAATTGCAATTCGTTAACTTCCGTTCCTAATAACATATGTTCATAGGATAGGGTTAGTTAGACTCGTTTGAGTCGCTAATACTATCAGTGTAGGAGGCCTTATGAAAGTGGAGGACATGAAGGGTGGCTATACCACAGGTTCATGTGCTACGGCAGGTATGAAAGCTGGTTTATTGGCCCTCTTAGATAAGAATATTGTGGACCAAGTGGTCATTGAGAACCCTCAAGGTCAGTATATTGAGGTTCCTATTAAAGCGGTAGAGGTTATATCCGATACAGAGGCGAAGGTGACCGTTATGAAAGACGGCGGCGATGATCCTGATGTAACCCATGGCAATGATGTGGAAACGACAGTGACCATTGATAATACTGGTGAACTGCGATTCCGAGCCGGCTTTGGTGTAGGTACTGTAACGAAACCAGGCCTTGCTATGCCACCAGGAGAACCGGCTATCAATCCAGGGCCCCGGGCAATGATGAAAATAGTTTTTGAAGAACATTGTGTCCATGGTCAAGGTGTGACGGTAACCGTTAGTGTTCCTAATGGTAAGGTATTAGCTAAGAAAACATTAAATCATACACTTGGTATCGAAGGTGGCATTTCCATTATTGGTACTACCGGTATTGTTAAGCCTATGAGTGAAGAAGGGTTTAAGAACTCGTTAGTGCCACAGTTGAAAGTTATGAAGGCTAACGGATGTGAAACAGCTGTTCTCGTACCGGGGCGTATTGGTCAAGATCTTGCAGAGCAAGTATTGGGTATCCATAAGAACCAAATGGCAGAAACAAGTAACTTTATCGGATTTATGCTAGAAAAGGCTGTACAGATTGGATTCAAGCGAATCTTAATCATTGGTCATATCGGTAAGTTAATCAAACTAGCTAGTGGTAGCTTCCATACTCATAATCGCATGAGTGATGGCCGTATGGAAAGTATCGTGGCCTATGCTGCTTTAGAAGGAGCATCCCAAGAGGTGTGTGAAGAGTTATTTAATTGCCAAACCACAGAGTCTACATTCCCTATCTTGGAGCGAGAAGGATTGACTGGTGTGTACCAACGTGTTGTAGATCGTGCATCTCTACGTAGTGAGCGCTATATTGCTAACGAAGCAGAGGTGGGCATCATTATTACGACCTTAAAGGGCGAAATCTTGGCAATGGATAAGCATGCAAAAGAGATAGGAGAACTTGAACATTGGCACATACCTTGTATATCGTAGGCATTGGTCCGGGTAATCCTGATTATGTGGTGCCTAGAGGCCTTAATTTAATTAAACATGCTACAGTATTGGTAGGCAGTGAACGGTCCTTAGAGGACTTTCAAGAGCCTGGCCAAACTACATATCCTGTAACAGGTAAGCTCAGCGTATTAGCGGAGCAAATTGAGCGTGAACTCAACGACCATGACGTTGTAGTTATGGTTAGTGGCGATACAGGCTATTATAGCTTATTGCCCTATTTAAAGAAAAAATTTACTGCTAACCCTATTGAGGTGGTGCCTGGCATTAGCTCTATGACCTTTGCCTTTGCCCGTCTTAATGAGGTATGGCATGATGCGGATTTAATGAGCTTTCACGGTCGTCAACCGGCGCCCGAAAAACTCGTATATGAAGCAGGTAAAAAGATGGGATTCTTAACGGATCCTGAATATAATCCAGCGCATATTGCGCGTATTTTAATAGATGCAGGTTGGCCAAAAGAAACGAGAGCGGCAGCGCTAGAGCGTTTGAGTTATGATGATGAAAAAATTGTAGACTCTACGTTAGAGGTGTTAACGGAGCTCGAAGGATTTGGTCACTCTGTAATGGTGGTACTAGGATGAGACATTTTTTCGGAATTCCCGATGAGGAATTTATCCGCGGCGACGTGCCGATGACGAAATGCGAGATTCGCAAAGCCGTTATGAACGAGGCACGCATCGAGGAAGATAGCATTGTCCTTGACGTAGGTGCTGGTACGGGCTCTATTTCTATTGAAGCAGCCTTGGCAGCTCCTAAAGGGCATGTATATGCGATTGAGCGCTTTGATAAAGGCATCGACCTTATCAATGAGAACATGAAGAAATTTAATGTTAATAATATGACTGTTATCAAGTCCAAAGCTCCGGAAGGCATGGAAGAATTGCCTAAGCTTGATGCGGTTATCATCGGTGGTAGCGCTGGTGGCATGACAGGCATCATGGACGAGGCGCAACGTCTGTTAAAAGTAGGTGGCCGTTTAGTTGTAACTGCTGTAACGATGGAAACTGGCTATACAATCCTTAAAGAGTTGAAAGGTCGTCCTTTCACGTATGAAGGTTACCAAATGTCCATCAGTCGTTACCGCAAGGCTGGGCCTTATCATTTGTTAGACCCATTGAGTCCAATTTTCATTGTATCTGCAACGCGTATCGCAGAAGGAGAGTAATATGGTTGACGTATATATTGTAGGCGCAGGCCCTGGGGATCCTGAGTTAATTACTCGCAAAGGGTATCGTTTAGTGCAAGAGGCAGATGTTGTAATTTATGCGGGTTCCTTGGTAAACCCTGCCATTTTAGAGGCTTGTAAACCAGGCTGTGAAATCCATAACAGTGCTACTATGAACCTTGATGAGGTATTGGCTGTTATGAAAGCTTCTGTTGAGGCTGGTAAAAGCGTAGTTCGCCTTCACACAGGTGACCCTGCTATTTACGGTGCTATTCAAGAGCAAATGGATGCACTTGCTAGCATGGGGATTTCTTATGAAGTCGTACCAGGTGTAAGCTCTTTCCTTGCTACAGCTGCGGCATTGAAACAAGAATATACATTGCCAAATGTATCTCAAACAGTCATTATTACGCGTATGGAAGGTCGTACACCGATGCCTCCAAAGGAAAAATTGCGCATGTTAGCATCTCATGAAGCGACAATGTGTATTTTCCTTAGCGTTCAAATGTTAGATAAGGTTGTAGCTGAACTCATCGAGGGCGGTTATGACAAAACGACTCCAGTGGCTATCGTGGTAAAAGCTTCTTGGCCAGACCAACGCATTATTCGTGGCACATTGGAGACCATTGCGGACATCGTAGCTAAAGAAGGTGTATTGCGCCAAGCTATGATCGTAGTAAGCCATGTGTTAGATAGTGAATATGAATTATCTAAACTCTATGACAAAGGCTTCGCTCACATGTACCGCAGTGCTAAGGACTAATATGATGAAAGAACTAGAAACTGTTGTGCCTATGACGGGAGCTAAGAAGAATAGAACGGCTATTCTTTCTGTATCTGAACGAGGTGCAAAGCTAGGTCAACGTATCAAGTCTTTGGTGGCACCTCATGCAGATTGCTTTGAAAAGGAAACCCGTCCCTCTGGAGGTGAGGCTATTTATTTTGATTCCCTCAAAAGCCATATCGGACAGATTTTTAAGGATTACGATCAAGTATTATGCATCATGGCACTCGGTATTGTAGTACGCATGATTGCACCGTATATTGAGCATAAATCTAAGGATCCTGCGGTAGTCGTAATGGACGAAGTAGGGCACCATGTAATCAGTTTATTATCTGGTCACCTTGGGGGTGCCAACGAATGGACACAGTCCATTTCACTGGCCATCGATGCGGACCCTGTTATTACAACTGCAACGGATGTAAACGGATTGCCAGCGCCTGATGTGTTAGCGCGCCACGAGCATCTGTTGGTAGATGATTTTCAAACCTTAATCAATGTGAACTCTGCCATCGTTGGGGGAGAGCGTGTTGATTATTATATCGATGAAAGCTTACCGAATGCAGAGGAACTAGAACAAGCTGCGAAAGCTCATATTGGTGAACATGGCATAGTTCACGTTGTTTCTTTGGAGCAACTAGAGTCTATCCCATGTAAAAATGATAGTGCTAAAGAGGGTTCATCTCGGGTTGTAATTACCGATAAGGTGATTACTGAGCATGGTCATCAATTGATTTTACGCCCTCGTACGTATACGATTGGCATTGGATGTCGTAGAGATACGCCAAAGGAATTGATCCTTGACGCCATTCAACAATCTTTGACAGCGCATAAGCTTTCACCAAAGAGCCTTGTAAAGGCGGCATCGGTCATCGTTAAACAAGATGAAGTAGGCCTCTTAGAGGCTATGCAAATTATGGGGTGGCCTATCGTGTTCTATACACAAGACGAGATGGCACCACTCATTGAAGAAGAAAAATTAAAAGAATCTAATTTTGTAAAAGGAACTATAGGAGTAGGAAACGTATGCGAGACAACAGCATTACTAGCGGCCAAGAGCCGAACACTAATACAGCACAAAACAATTTATCCCAAAACAACGGTAGCCATTGCACAGGTAACATCAAAGTAATTGGCATTGGCCCTGGCGATGAAGAGTTCATGACACCTCAAGCGCGCGAAGCCATCTTAGCGGCTGACCGTGTTGTAGGTTATTTGACTTATCTTGACTTGATTAAAGACCTTATCGAAGGTAAAGAAACTGTAGGCACTGCCATGATGCAAGAGGTAGATCGTTGCCAACAAGCTGTTGATTTAGCGGTAGAAGGCCATCAAGTCGTAGTTGTATCATCTGGTGACTCTGGCGTATACGGCATGGCAGGTCTTGTGTTGGAACTTGCTAATAAAGTACCAGCAGAAAAACGTCCTTCCGTAGATATCGTACCTGGCCTTAGTGCTGTAAACGTAGCGGCTTCTGTTTTAGGCGCTCCGTTGATGCATGACTTTGCAGTTATTTCTCTTAGTGACTTGATGACTCCATGGGATTTAATTAAAAAACGTGCTGACCTTTGTGCACAAGGTGACATGGTTATCTCCTTGTACAACCCGCGCAGTAAAAAACGCGTTACTCATTTAGATGAAGTTCGTGAAATCGTTCTTAAATACCGCGATCCTAAAACACCTGTTGGTATCGTGCAAAAAGCAGGTCGTCCAGGGCAACACATGGTAATTTCTGACCTTGAGAATTTCACAAACGAAGAAGTGGATATGCAAACACTTGTTATTATCGGCAATAGTCAAACCTATGTTGAAAATGGTCGCATGATTACACCTCGAGGCTACAAATTATGATTTGGGTCATCGCTGGTACCTTAGATGGTCGTACCTTAGCGGTAGACATCCAAGAACGGACAGGTGAAGAGGTTCTCGTTACTGTTGTGAGTCAGTATGGGGCAGAGCTTGCTGCCCATAAAGGCATTACTGTTCATACGGGCCGTCTTGATCAAGAGGCTATGCAAAATTTGATTAAGAAACACAACGTACGTTTATTAATCGATGCAAGCCATCCGTATGCTGCTATTGTTACAGCTACGGCTCAAGATGCAGCAAAAGCTGAAGGTATTCCTTTTGTTCGCTTTGAACGTAAAGAGGTGCCATTGCCAGACTATGATAAATTGCATATCGTAGTGGATGAGGTAGAAGCAGCTAATTTGGCTGGCAAATTGGCAAAGGAGAATAACAAACATGTGTATTTGACCACAGGTAGTAAGACAATGCACATCTTTGCTAAATCTGAGGCTTTACAAGATTGTGAAGTATGGACACGTATTTTGCCGACCGCCGAGGTGTTACAAATGATGGAAGACCTCAACGTGAGTCCTAAGCGCATTGTTGCTGTCCAAGGTCCATTTTCTTATGATATGAACCGCATCATGTTCCACGATACACAGGCAAGCGTTGTAGTTATGAAAAACTCTGGCCTTGTAGGTGGTGCTGATACAAAATTACAAGCAGCTATGGATCTTGGTATCCATGTTATTGTTATCGATCGTCCGCGTGTTAAACTTGAAAGTCACGTGGTATCATCAAATGATGAATTCTTTAAATTATGGGAGGACACTAATGGATTACGTTAAAAATCCTAAAGCTATTGAAGATAAAAGCATGGAAATCATTTACGATTATGTAAAGGATTTAGGCTTAACAGATGATGAAGTGCGCGTTGTATCTCGTACAGTACATGCGTCTGGCGATGTTGAATATGCTCAACTTGTAAAAATGAGCCCTGATGCTGTTCAAAAAGGTATTGAAGCCTTGGATAATGGTGCAGATATTTATACAGATGTAGAAATGGTTCGCACAGGTATTTCTAAACCAGCTCTTAAAATTCGCGGTAACGAAGTACACTGCTTGATTAAAGACGAAAACGTAGCTAAAATGGCTAAAGAGTTAGGCGTGACTCGCTCCATCGCAGCTATGCGTACATTTGGCAAACAATTAGAAGGCCAAATCGTAGCTATTGGTAATGCGCCAACTGCATTGTACGAAGTATTGCGCCTTGCTTTAGAAGAAGGCATTAAACCAGCTCTTATCATTGGTATTCCTGTAGGCTTCGTAGGTGCTGCAGAATCCAAAGACTATCTGATGGAAGTATCTCCGGTTCCTTACATCACTGTAAAAGGCAACAAAGGTGGTAGCCCAATCGCTGCCTCCGTATGTAATGCATTACTTTACACAGACGTAAAACGCAATGACATGCTTTTCGTAGAAGGCAAAGAATCTAAATAGTACAAAACCCGAATCGTGTTTTAGTAGTTTTGCGATTCGGGTTTTACTGTATATATTTTTCACAATAATTGCTAAACATAAATTAGATAAACACAGTAATTATGCTATATTAAATTTCTTATAATGTAGTATCTGTAAAATAGAGTTCATTTTATAAGAGACTTATATTACATTAGGTAGGTTTTGAGAGGGGGTTCATATGGCATCTAGTAATGAACGAAAATTATTTCGTGTATCAGTGATTTGTATCTTAATCATCGCCGTTATTATGAGCATGATTATATCTCTTATTTGGGGATCAACATCCGTATCATTAGCTGAGATTTGGCATACATTATGGTCTAGTGAGCTAACTGACACATCTTCACAAATTATTTGGAATATTCGATTGCCTCGCAATATTGTAGCTGCGTTAGTGGGGGCTTGTCTAGCTGTATCTGGTGCAATTTTGCAAGCAGTTATGAAAAATCCTCTAGCAGATCCACAGATTGTAGGGGTATCCTCTGGTGCAGGGCTGGCTGGTGTTATCATATTTATTTTATTTCCTGGGTATGATCATATAGTTCCTTTAGTGGCCTTTTTAGGTGCTATGGCTGCAGCACTCATGGTGTATGCACTAGCATGGAAAAATGGAGTGCGACCTAGTCGTATTATCTTAGCTGGTGTTGCGGTCGCAGCCTTTTTAGGCTCAGGTATTTCAGCACTACTTGTATTCTTCGGTGATCGTGTACAAGGGGCATTGCTTTGGATGGTAGGGGGACTCGCTGCACGCAGTTGGCCTCAGGTAGAAGTGCTGTTTCCATATGCTATAATTGGTCTTATTTTTGCCTGTTTAGGAGCTAAACGACTTACCATTTTAAG
The DNA here is from genome assembly GCF_000024945.1 of Veillonella parvula DSM 2008. NCBI lineage: Bacteria > Bacillati > Bacillota > Negativicutes > Veillonellales > Veillonellaceae > Veillonella > Veillonella parvula. The sequence continues at coordinate 1,302,980 of NC_013520.1, read as the reverse complement.
CTTAGGTGATGAAACTGCAAAGGGATTAGGCCTTAAGGTAGAACAAACACGGTTTATTATGACTGCAGTGGCTGCTCTTTTAGCGGCTGGTGCTGTAAGTATAGCTGGGCTTATTGGATTTGTAGGTTTGGTTATTCCCCATATGTTACGTCTTATAATCGGTAATGACTATGCATATTTACTGCCTGGATCCGCATTATTAGGCGCTCTAGTTCTTGTTGTTAGTGATACAATAGGACGTGTTATGTGGAGCCCTATAGAGGTACCAGTGGGCATTATTATGGCATTCTTTGGAGCGCCGTTCTTCTTGTATCTATTGAGGAGGGATAACTAATGAATACCGCTATTGATGTAAAACAGTTATCCGTAACTCTTGGCAATCGTCATATTCTACATGACATTAATGTATCGGTTCCTATCGGTAAAATTACGACATTAATAGGGCCTAATGGCTGTGGTAAAAGTACGCTTTTACGATCTATGATCGGATATATTTATAGCCCTCATGAATGTATTACCATATTTGATAAACCGTTACAATCATATTCTCAAAACAATCTGGCACGGCAAATGGCATTTTTGCCACAAGTACCGAATATGCCAAAGGATATGACTGTAGAAGAATTGGTATATTGTGGACGGTATCCATACCAAACATGGTGGAAAAACACGGCTAAAGAAGATCGTGAGATTGTTGACTATGCGTTACATATCACGAAAACGAATCATTTGCGAGAACAATTAATCCCATCCCTATCTGGTGGTGAACGGCAACGCGTTTGGATTGCTATGGCGCTAGCACAGCAACCAAAATTATTAGTCTTAGACGAACCAACAACATATTTAGATATTAATCACCAATTAGAAATTATGGAGTTATTGAAACGATTAAATAAGGAACAAGATTTAACCGTTCTCATGGTACTTCACGAACTAACACAGGCGGTTCAATATTCACATTATATGGCTGTTATAAAAGAAGGCCATTTAGTAGCATCAGGAGAGACAAGTAAAATTATATCGGATGAGTTGTTTAGAGATGTATTCTCTGTAGATGTACAACTTGATACATTTGATAATAAAAAATATGTGCGCGTAATAGGATTAGTTGAGTAGCTTGATACTAATAGAAAAAGAGGGCATTCCCTATTTGGGGGATGCCCTCTTTCGCATGATACAATATGTTAGAATGTAACATTAATACCGTATGCTTCTTTAACTAAACGTGTCATAGCTTCAGGTGTTTGTAGTCCTGGGTTTAATAGGAATAGTTTAGATGGTAAGTATATTACGCGGTTATTTTGTACGGCTTTTAAATTAGCCCATGCAGGATTATCTGTCATAGCTTGTTTCATAGCTTTTGTAATTTCTTCTTCTTTACCCATTGTAACAACAAAGATAATATCAGGGTTATCTGCAGTCAATGTTTCAAGAGAGTAAGGGACAGTTTTATCCTTGGTTGTACCTTCTAAGTGGGAGGCAACAACGTTTGTCATGCCTAGTTCTTTTACCATAGATGCAGTAACTGCTTCATCAGTTTCGGCAGTTACACCTTTTCCTGTGGCACGTAATACGGCAACACGTGCAGGCTGTTGATTCTTAACAGCATCTTTTACCTTGGTAATATTGCTTTCATAGGTATTAATAACAGATTTAGCCTTATCTTGATGATTGGTTAACTCGCCAAGGAATGTTAACATTGGTACATTATCTTTAATACCATCGTAATCAAAAAGTACGGTTGGAATATTATTAGCTTGTAATTGGGATTCATATTTTTTATGTTGATTTACTAAACCCAATACTACATCTGGCTTCAAGCCTAATAGTTGTTCCATGTTGATATTTGCAGTTTGACCAAGAGCGGGTAGAGCTTCTAATTCTGGGGCTAATTTATCCGTTGTATTGGCACGGCTAATGGCTTTACCATCGACAGCATAAAGCATAGATAAAACAGAATTAGATAATACAGCAATTTTTTGTGGATCCTTTGGTACAGTATAGGTTTGACCATTAAAGGTCAACTCCTTCGTAGTAGCAGAAGAGCTGGATGTGGATTTACCACACCCAGCTATTGCTAGTACAACCATGACCAAAGTGAGACTACAAAGTAGTAGTTTTTTCATGATGTACTCCTATGTACGTTATATAACGATACTAGTTAAATTATGGATTGATTATTTTTGTAATGCGTCCCAAGATTCGTTAGCACGTTCAACGAATAAGTTACGGATGTTAGGATTTTCACCTAAGCCATGAAGGTAAGTATCTACTTTGAAGCCTTCTTTTTCAAGGATGGATTTATGGGAATCTGGTTCATTACCAGCCATGTCATTGTTTGCATGGTCGCCTGCAACCATCATGAATGGCATCAATGTAACGTGCTTAATACCATGTAATTTTAATTGAGGGATAACTTGTTCAAGATTTGGAGTACCTTCTACTGTGTAGACGAATACATTTTTCATACCAAGAGTATGGATGCGGTCTTGAATTACAGAATAGTAAGCATTGGAAGGATCTGGAGTACCATGAGCCATGATAAGAAGACCGTCTTCTTTGCCTAATTTAGGGAATTGAGATTGAACAGCTTTTAATGTTTCAATAACTTGGTCAGTTTGGTTTTCTTGACCCATCCAGTACATAAGAGATGTACCAAGTGTCATTTTTTTGAAATTATCTTTGTACAAATTATATACTGCTGCATCGTAGTTGTATTCCATACCAGGAATTACATCAAGGGATGCTAATGCAACGCGAGTGTAACCGTCTTTTTTTAGTTCAGCCAATGCTTCTTCAGGAGTTGGGTATGTAATACCTTCTTTTTGTTGGATACGATCACGAATAATATGGCTTGTGAAAGCTGTAATTACTTTTGTGTTTGGATGAGCTGCTTTAATAGCATCTACAGTTGCATCGATTGTTTTCGCACGAGTATCTTTATAAGTTGTACCAAAGCTCATAACAACCATAGCATCTTTGTTTGGCAAGTTTTGTAAAGCTTCAGTATTGTGTGTACGAACACCGATTGCAGAAGCTTCTTTTAATGCTGGAGTAGGGTCTTTTACTTCAGGATTTAATTGGTATGCAGCATTAGATACAACAGGTGCACCAAAGGATACTGCAAGACCTAGAATAGCGGATGCTAAAGCTAATTGTTTTTTCATTTCTATACTCCTAATTTATAACTATAACTACACTAATATGCAATCATTCACATAGTTCTAATATAATGAGAACTATGGATTTATCGCATATATATAACCTTAAATCAATCGTAGCAGAGGGGCTAAGGAGTGTCAATAAACCCTATACCCCTAGAAGTATAGAGAAAATAAGAAAGTATTAATAAATTAATGTGATGAATATAGTATGATAGTACATTTTATAATTATATTCTTGTTGGTTATAAGGATATGAATATGTGAATATATAAGTGATTTTATTTGATCTTTATTTAGGCATATTTTGATGGGGCCCCATAACATTACTACAAATATATTAAAAATGATGCCCTATATTTGTTTGCTCCTCGTTTCTGATGTCGCTACACAAGTACAGGGCATCATTTTTATTACTGTAGTTATGTAGGCGTCCCATCAAAATATGATATATAATAAATATAAATATAAAATTTTAGTAAAATAAAATTATCATATAAAAGAGAGAAGGACTATGTTTGTTTTTTTTGAGAGAGAACAAATTCTTTTAAAACAGAATGTATACGATCTACTACATAATACTAGGATAGGTAGAAAAGCTTTTTTACTTATTGTTTGGTAAGGGATCTTGGCAATTTGTAAAAGACCTCTAGGTTTATATTCTATGAAATAGGAAATAGATTATGATATATGATTTATTAATTTTAGGCATTAGTATATGGTTATTATATGATATTTTTCTTATGTATAAAGCAAAGAATAAATCACAAGTCCTAATAGAGTTTATATTGCTTGCTGTATTAATTGCTGGATACTTAATAAATAAACTGTATGAAACTAACTATTTTGTATCAGATACATATTTTTATTTAGGTATGGTATTAGCGGTTATTATATATTGTTGTATATTATGGTTACATAGGTATAAATATATAAATACTGACGACGAGAGAAAAAAGAAAATATAATTAATTCAATTCTAACAATTCATGCAATCATATTTTTATATGGATTAGTGATGGTTTGGATAGTATTCTTTTAGATTTTAATATAATTCTTAATTAAAACATGGTGTTGGACTCCTTTGAGTTTAACATCATTGGTAGATATGTTTGAGAATATTGTAAATGGAGGATGGATACCATTGAGTAAATCAGATTTTCAAAATAATTTTACTAAATATAAAGGGTAGATTATGCATCTTAAAATAAATATCCCTAATGACTGTAATTTATTCAAAGCTAATATACGAGCATTAGGAGATTCTAATATTTTTAGAAATAGACGTTTAAATATTATAACAGCAATAACATATTATGCTGCGATAGTATTTATATTCTTAATGACAATGGCTTTAGGTTTTTATGTTAACCCTAGATTATATAGCGTCTTTTTTTATGGAATTGATATGATAACTAATATATTGTTTTTAGTCGTATTGGGATATCGATGTCAAGATTATGGGATTCATAGATATATAGGTATTCTATGTGTTGTTATAATTAGTTCCATTATTACGTTATATTGTGGTGGTGATTTTTTTGTAAGCCCTAGTAATTATATTTTAGCGGTATCAGATACAACTATTTCTCTTAATAAACCCTTTTTTTTCATAGTAATGAATAGAATGATTTTTTTATTACTTTTAATTCCTGGAAGTCAAAAGAATTCGTATGGTGATAGACCTGCATCTGGATTTTGGGATGGCTCTTATTTAGTAATGGATCCTTTAAATATTAAAATTATAAAGATTAAGATTAGAAAATTATGGAATAATTTAATTGGTAAAAAGGACTGTGATGATACATTAAGGCATGGTAATGCTATAAAAGAGCAAAAGTTTGAGTTTATGGAAGTTCTCCAAAAAATTCTCATTAAAGATATTTTTAATTTTGAGGGCCGATCTTCTAGAGATGAACTGATGATATTTACTATGCTATTTTCTGTGCTATCAATGTTATTAAGTTATATAAATATATTTGATATATTGAATAGTTATGTTGTTAATATTTTTATAATTGACGTCTTAGTCGCTATTATTATATTAGTACCTTATATAAGTTTACTTGTTCGTCGTCTTCATGATAGTGGAAATAGTGGTCTTTGGCTTTTCTTTATAGTAGTTCCTATTGTAAACATATATGTTTTATATATGCTATTTTTTAAGCCAACCTATAATGATGATACAATCAAATGCTGAAATTGATTTTTTATTTATTTTTAGAGAAAATTGATAGGTTGGTATGTTTGAGAATATTGTAATTGGTCTCTTTGGCTTATTAATGGTGAATTATCTCGTCATATTTGAAGTATATTTTAATTATTATTCTTTGTGTTGCTTGTGTCTTTGATCTATGGCGTCATAATCGCTCAGGCAAAATCACAGCTGGCGACAAGAGAATGTATGATACCTTTATAGGTCGAATTAAGTTCATTGTTATGTTTTTACTTGTTTTATGTGGTGTTACATCGGTTATACATTATTTTGCTTGATTTTGATATTTTTTCTCATTGACTTCTATAGATTAATCTTGTACTATTATTACATAGTAGTTGATAACAGTTTTCAATTGTGAAAGTTGTTTCATGTATGAGTAATATGGAGGTCACATATGAAAGGCATAATTATTGCATCCTTTGGATCAATTTACCAAGATGCTGTGGAGAAATCCATTGGCAGTATAGAGAAAAAAGTACGTTCCATGTATAGTGATATGGAGGTACGCCGCGTATTCTTATCTGATGCATTAGTAGAGAAGTGGAATGAGAAATACGAAGATAAGATTTCTTCTTTCACAGAGGCTATGCAAGATTTCGCTCGTATGGGTATCGATGAGGTGTACATTCAACCTATTACCTTGGTGGCAGATCAGTGCTACCAACAAATGCGCAAACAAGCATTAAAATTTTTACATAGCAATGAATATGGTTTTAGTCAGGTTAATATTGGTAAACCATTGCTTACCTCTTTAGGTGTAAAAAATTATGCCGATGATTATGAAGCAACATTAGAAAGCATAGTTCGTCACGTTAATACAAAAGCACTTAATAAATCTGTTGTGCTCATGGCGAATGGTCAAAATCAATTAGAGTTCAGTACATTGCAATTAAAAGCGATGTATGGAGCAGCGCCAAACGTAGTAGTATTTACTACAAATGGTTTCCCTACATTCAAACAAGCTCTTACTTTCTTGGATCGTATGGGGCATAAAGATTTATTAGTTGTACCATTGGCTCTCATAGGTTCAACACATTTAATGGATTACCTTGGCGGTGAACGCTCCGATTCCATTTATGCTTTACTCGCTGAGGAAGGCTACAATGTTGACATCTGGAATGAAGGGCTTGGGGAAAACCCACATGTACAAGATTTATTCTTGAAACATTTAGGTCAAGCTATCCGCATGTCTGATCGGAAGCGGCCCATGCCTAGAGAATCTGTAAAACCTGTCATGACAAATTCTCGCTTGGAAGCGCAAGGTTTGATTTCTTGATATTTGTTATTACATAATTAGACATACAACACTCCACTCTTTCACATTAATAAAAATCCTCCTTGTTGGATATCCAATGAGAAGGATTTTTACTTTTACCATGAAAGATAAGAATAATTTCCATTTTATACGTACCATGGTATGCCCCTAGAGAATGGTCTATGGTATGATTAAGATACATTATTAGTTAATATAAGGAGACATTCATGAAACAAGCTATCTTAGTTGTTGCCTTTGGGTCCACTGTGGACAGTGCTCGTGAACATAATATTGATTCTGTAGTAGAACATATTCGTAAATCGTATCCGGATTATACTGTAGAATTAGCTTTTTCGTCTCGTATCATCGTTAAGCGCTTACGTGAGCGTGGTATTGAGATTCCTACTGAACAAGGGGCGTTAGAAAAACTGATTCAAGAAGGTTATACACATGTATATGTGCAGCCACTTCATTTCACCGGTGGTGAAGAGTTCGATAAATTAAAAAATAATATCCTTGCTCATGAAGGTGAAGGACAACTCGAAGTGTTGCGTGTAGGTAGACCTCTCGTATACTACATGGGACAAGAAGAGCATCCAGATGATTACCAAATTTTGATTGACCGTTTCATTAAATCTCTTAATATTTCCAAAGATGATGGTTTGTTATTGGTTGGTCATGGAGGTCTTGGTTCTGGCAATTCTTCATATGGTAATTTACAGTTTAAGCTAATCCGTAATGGACTTACGAATGTGCGTATTGCTGTACTTGAAAACGCACCATATGTGTCAGATGTAGCAATGCCTTGGGAATGGCTTGATGGTAAACGCCCGAAAACAATTTATGTACATCCTTTATTATTGGTACTCGGGGATCATGCACAAAATGATTTATTTGGTGACGAAGAGGATAGCATAGTGAATGAACTCGCTGAAGCAGGATATGAGGTTAAACCAATTCATAGTGCTCTAGGTGAATATGAAGCGATTCATGATATTTTCCGTCAACATGTGCAAGATTGTATCGACGATTTGTATGGCAAACGTAGCCCACATCGTCCTGCAATACCAAATATTAAATAGTATCTTTGTATATATTGTATAAATTGGTTATAATAAAAGATATTGCAATTATAAATAGAGTGTGACTATAAGAATAGGAGATACCCATGAAAGGTAAATTATATGGTATTGGCGTAGGCCCTGGCGATTCTGAATTAATGACTGTGAAAGCTGCTCGCATCGTAGGAGAAGCAGATATTATTATCACACCTAAAACAGAAAAGAAAGATGGTTCCGTAGCCCTTGATATCGCATCCCCATATATCCAAGAACATACAGAAATCGTTCCTGTAGTATTCCCAATGGTGTTGGATGATTCTACGCAAGAGGAAGGCTGGCAAGAGGCTAAACGCGTTATCTTGTCTTATTTGGATGAAGGTAAAAGTGTTGTATTCTTAACATTAGGTGATCCTATGTTCTACAGCACATATATGTATGTATACCGTTTGATTGAAAACACAGGGCATGAAATTGAAACAATTCCTGGCGTTACTGCATTCTGTGCTATCGGATCTCACCTTGGCTATCCAATCGTAGAGAAGGAAGAGGTATTGGCCATCGTTCCAGCTACAGCGCCTAAAGAAAAAATCGATGCTGTATTGGCTGTTGCAGATGATGCAGTTATTATGAAGGTATATAAAAACTTTGATGAAGTACAAGAAACCTTGATTAAACATAATATGGCAGATGATGCGGTTATGATTAGCCGTGTAGGTTTGCCTGATGAGCAAGTATTCGTAGGTTTAGATAATATGCCAAAAGATACTAAACTCAACTACTTATCTACAATTCTTGCAAAACGCAAGGATCGTTAACAAACACATCGTATTACGAGGTAATATCTATGAACACAGTACAGATTCCACGTGTTGTCATTGCTGGTACCAACTCTGGTGTTGGTAAAACAACTATCGTAGCGGGTTTATTGGCCGCTTATGCAAATGGTGGACGTACGGTGCAATCTTTTAAAGTGGGCCCGGATTATATTGATCCGGGCTTTCATAAAATTGCATCCGGCCGTGACAGCTATAATTTAGATACGTGGCTCGTGCCACCTCACAAGTTGACTCCTTTCTTTGCTACAATGGCACATGATGTAGACCTTGCCATTATTGAAGGTGTTATGGGCCTTTACGATGGTGGTCGAGAGGGCGTTAGTTCTACGGCTCAAATTGCTAAACAGTTAAATGCACCGGTGGTGCTTGTTATTGATTGTAAAGCTATGGGTGAAAGTGCAGCCGCTATTGCTAAAGGGTTCCGTGACTATGACCCAGAGGTAAACTTTGGTGGTGTCATCTTGAACCGCTTAGGCTCAGCCAATCATGAGCGTATGATTCGTGAAGGGATGGATAAAATCGGGGTACCTGTTATTGGTGCCATTTATCGTGATGATCGTATGCATTCTCCAGAACGTCATTTAGGACTTACACCGGTTACTGAGATTGATCCAACAGAGGCGATTAATACGATTCGAGAAGCTGTTGAGAAGATGGTAAATCTCGATGCACTATTGGAAATTGCTACTAATGCACCAACTATCGAACTACCAGATGCTATAGATGTTAAAACCATTGAAAAACGTGTGAAAATCGGTGTAGCTTATGATGAGGCGTTCTCTTTTTACTATCCAGCTAGTCTTGCTGCGTTAGAGGAAAAAGGGGCTGAGCTTGTTTACTTTAGTCCGCTTAATGACTCGGTAATTCCTGATGTAGACGGACTTGTATTCGGTGGTGGCTTCCCAGAAATGTTTTTATTTCAGTTATCTAGCAATGAGTCTATGAAGGAATCTATCCGCCAAGCTAATGCACAAGGTATGCCTATTTATGCCGAATGTGGTGGCCTCATGTATCTTTGTGAAAGTATTAATGACTTTGGAGGTTCTGTATATAAAACTGTAGGTATTGTACCTGCCAATTGTGTGATGCAACAAAAGCTTCAAAAGGTGGGCTATGTTACAGCAACTGCAAAGAGAGATACTTTATTAGGCGCTATGAATACAGCTATTCGTGGTCATGAGTTCCATTTCTCTACAATGGAGCCAACTATAGATGACTTTCCATGGGCTTTTCATTTAGAAGGAGGCCGTAAACCTCAATCGTATGACGGCGGCTATGCAACAAAAAATGTATTAGCTTCTTACTTACATTTGAACTTTGCTGGCTCTGATGAAGGGGCACAACATTTTGTTGATACATGTGCTGCTTATAAAGCCCAAAAGTAATAGATGTATAAATGTATTTAATAGGTTTATATTACTATGTATTATCACAATTACATACATAAGTATTGTAATGTGCAATTGCAATTGCAATTATATTCATATGTATTGTTGTGATCCTATTAGTAAATATGAGGAGAATGTAATTAATCAGGAATAGTTAGTTCTTAAAGTTATTGCGGGACAGTTCGTATTAAAGGAGCTATTATGGAAGAACGTGGATTAATTCTAGTTAATACAGGGAATGGTAAAGGTAAAACAACAGCGGCATTAGGCGTTGTTTTACGTGCTGTCGGACAAGGTTTCAAGGTTCTTATATTACAATTTATTAAGAGCGGTAATGGTTATGGTGAATTGGCAGGTCTTGCTAAACTAGGTGATCAAGTTGAAATTCGCTCTATGGGAAAGGGTTTTATTTACTATAAACGTGATGAAGTAGGAGAAGCTGAACTTGCTCGCCATAAAGAAGCAGCTCAAGCCGCTTGGCGGACATTGGTGGAGGAAGTAAACTCCGATAAATGGGATCTAATTGTTATGGATGAAATAAATAATGCCATTAATTATGAGCTTATCGATGTGCATTCTGTAGTGGAAATGCTTAAAAATAAGCCAGAAAGACTTCATGTTGTTTTGACGGGTCGCTATGCTAAACCTGAAATCATTGATATGGCAGATACTGTAACGGAAATGAATGTAGTAAAGCATGCTTATGAAAAGGGCATTAAGGCTGCTAAAGGAATTGAATTCTAACTAAATTAAAAAAATCGAAAAATATCGAAAAAGAACTTGCTAAAACTATATCGAAAATGTATAATATAGTCATAAGCACAGAGGTGCTCAATATTCTTGACATTAAGTATGTATATAAGACTAACCAGGAGGTTAACTATGGCTGTACATGATTACATTAAATCTGGCGATTTCGCTACTGAAAAACACGTTCCTGTTATCGAAACAGTTGACACTGTAAAAGCAGGTGAAACATTCCACGTTACTTTATCCGTAGGTAAAGACATTGCACATCCAAACACTGTAGAACATCACATTGATTGGATTAAATTGTACTTCGTAGCTGAAGGCACTCAATTACCATTCGAAGTTGGCGCTATCGAGTTCAACGTTCATGGTGACGGTGCAACTGCAAATGAAGGTCCTGTAGTAGCAGTTTCTGAAGGTACTTTAGCAGTAGCTTTGAAAAAATCCGGTAAATTGATCGCTGTTTCCTACTGCAATATTCATGGCTTGTGGGAATCCGAAAAAGATATCGTAGTTGCTTAATTAACTAAAACAACTAATAAAGACCAGCCCGAGGGCTGGTCTTTTTGTATATCTATGTGTTTACATAGCTTAATAATGAGGTAAAGTTAAACTTCCAATAGTAGATATTTAATGGCATTATGGCTAATACATGTTAGGATTATTTAATGCATATTCATAATATTATAAACATATTATTTGATTTTTAGTGTCCGCATAAAAAGGAGTTTTGTATCACTCCAGTGGATTAATTGCTGTACATCCCTTTACAGTGCTATTTGTTTGTGGTAAAGTATATGCATATTGATATTTAGTAAACATAGTTAAATGAGGGATTATTGTGGCCTTAATCGTTAAAAAATTTGGTGGTAGTTCCGTAGCTACACCAGAAAAAATATTTAATATTGTTGATCGCGTTCTTCGTGAGAAGCAAGCTGACGATAAAATCGTTCTTGTTGTATCCGCTATGGGTGATACAACTGATGACTTGGTGGCCTTAGCTAAACAAGTTACATCCAAGCCGTATGGTCGTGAAATGGATCGTTTGTTATCTACGGGTGAACAAGTAACAATTGCATTGATGGCAATGGCTTTTAACGAACGTGGTCAGGAATCTGTATCCTTAACAGGTGATCAAGCAGGTATTACAAGTAGTGATACGTTTAATAAAGGTCGCATTTTGGGCGTTGATCCTAATCGTGTGTTTGAAGCTTTGGATGAAGGTAAAATAGTAGTAGTTGCTGGTTTCCAAGGTATAACTGAATATGGTGATATGGTGACATTAGGTCGTGGTGGCTCTGATACAACAGCTGTTGCATTGGCAGGTGCTATGAAAGCGGATGTATGTGAGATTTTTACGGATGTAGACGGCGTATATTCTACAGATCCTCGCGTGGCGAAGGAAGCTTTCAAATTAGAAGAAGTAACGTATGGTGAAATGCTTGAAATGGCACGCCTTGGTGCAGGTGTAATGCAACCGCGTGCCGTAGAAATGGGTTTCCGTTATGGTGTACCTATTCATGTACGTTCTACATTTAGTGATAAACCAGGTACTATTATTCGGGAGGATTATACTGTGGAAGCAAATAAACACGTAATTACTGGCGTAGCTGATGATACAAATACAGCAAAAGTAGCCCTTGTAGGCGTTGAAAATAAACCAGGCGTTGCAGCGACTGTATTTAAAGCATTAGCTGCTAGAAACGTTGACGTAGATATGATTGTTCAATCTATCCGTTCCGTGGGAGAACCAAAAACTGATCTTATCTTCACAGTAGCTATGGATGATGTGGTATTAGCTCGAGAAGTATTAGAAGAATTACAAAAAGCAGTAGATATTGAAGCTGTTAATATCGATGAAAAAATGGCTAAAGTTTCCATTATTGGTGCAGGTATGTTAGGACAACCTGGTGTAGCTGCGCAAATGTTTGATATTTTGAGCCAAGAAGGTATCAATATTGAAATCATTTCTACTTCTGAAATTAGTATTTCTTGTCTTGTTGCTGAAGATCGCGTAAAAGATGCCGTTCGTGTAATTCATAATGGCTTATTGTTAGATCAACGAGGTTAATTACTTCATGGATAGTCTACGTAGTTTTATGGATGAAATGCTCAATGACCAAGGTCGTAAGGAAGGTTTCATTAGCGATCTACTAGGAAATCTAAAAAATCAGCCTATTCCAACATTGGAACAAGCTCAAACTGGTTATACAACAATGAGTAATTTACATGGTATCTTCTATGATTACGATAAGTCTGAGGTTACTATTACTTACAAGGTTGTACCAGATATGTATCAACCATATACATTGAGCTTTATACAATTTGAAGCCGTGTTAGAAGGCTTATTAACCTTACGTCGCAATCAAAAGTGGCAGATGCAATATAATAAATAATATGAACCCCATGGGTATACTTGCCTATGGGGTTTTGTAATTCGATAATTATTCTTAACATCTATATATAGAGTCATCGATATGATATAATAAATTATTCAGAGAGAAATCATTATATTAGTATAGAAAGAAGGGACAGCATGGAAATAAATAAGGTTTATTCTGGCTTTCGCCTTGACCGCATTGAGCGCATTGATGAGATCAATGGTACCGCTTATGAAATGAAACACGAAAAGTCTGGTGCACGTTTAATTTATATTGATTCACCAGATTCTAATAAAGTATTCAATATTGCTTTTAGAACCACGCCACATAATAGTACTGGTGTAGCACATATTATGGAACATTCCGTTTTATGTGGTTCTCGTAAGTTTCCTTTAAAAGAGCCATTTGTTGAGCTTGTTAAAGGGTCTTTAAACACGTTCTTAAACGCTATGACATATCCTGATAAAACGATGTATCCTGTAGCCAGCAAGAACGATAAAGACTTCCACAACTTGATGGATGTATATCTTGATGCTGTGTTATATCCACGTGTTCGCGATGATGCAGAAATCGTGATGCAAGAAGGTTGGCATTATGAACTAGATAATGCGGAAGATGAACTTACCTATAAAGGTGTTGTATTTAATGAGATGAAGGGGGTTTATTCCTCTCCGGATTCCGTTCTAGAACGCCAAATGATGCGTGAACTTTTCCCAGATACCACTTATGGTGTTGATTCTGGTGGAGATCCTGACCATATTACGGACTTAACTTATGAAGAGTTCCAAGAGTTCTATCGAGTTCATTATCATCCGTCCAATAGTTATATTTTCCTTTATGGTGATATGAATATTGAAGAGCAATTGGCATTCTTGAATGATGAGTACTTAAGTCATTTCGATGCTATTGAGGTTAATACAGAGGTTGGCTTACAAGCTCCATTTACGGAAGGTAAGGTGGTGAGCTATCCATACAGCGTAGGTTCTGAAGAACCTACAGATAACCGTACTTTACATTCTTTTGCCTATGTTTTACCTGATGTAACACCTGAGCATAGCTTGGCTTTTGAGGTATTAACACATGCATTGTTGACATCTCCTGCGGCTCCTCTTAAACAGGCTTTGGTGAAAGCAGGTATCGGTTCTGATGTGAGTGGTTATTATCTTGATAGCATTCGTCAACCTTTGTGGACCGTGCAAGCAACTGGTTCTAATCTCGATAAACAAGCTGACTTGCAGCGTATTGTGGAATCTACATTGCAAGAACTTTGTGATAACGGTTTAGATAAAGAATTATTAGAAGCTTCTTTGAATAGTATTGAGTTTGCTCTTCGTGAAAGCGACTTTGGTGGTCGCCCAATCGGTTTAGCTTATGTTATCCGTATGATGGATAATTGGCTATATGACAATGACCCACTTGAGTTATTACACTACGAAGAAGCATTAGTGAATATTCGCAAGGGCTTATCCGGTACGTACTTTGAAGATTTAATTCGTCAATCTATCTTAAATAACAATCATAAAGTGCTTGTTTCTATTTATCCTGAGCGTGGTCTTCAAGAGCGTAAGGATGCAGAGGTTAAAGAACATTTAGCCGCTGTAAAAGCTAAGATGTCTCCAGAAGAAATCGAAGCAATTGTAGAGCAAACAAAACGACTTAAACTTCGTCAAGAAGCTCCAGATAGTGATGAAGCGTTAGCGTCGATTCCATTGCTTGAATTATCTGATTTAAATCCTAATATTGAAGAGGTAGAGCGTCGTGAAAGTAAAATTGGCAACACTACAGTACATTTTGTACCTACTTTCACAAAAGGTATCAACTATGTAGGTCTTTACTTTAATTTAAGTTGTCTTACAGAAGATGAGTTGTTCTATGCCGATATTCTAAGTGATATTATCGGTCGTATCGACACATCTGAACGTAGCTACGAAGCATTGGCTAAAGATATCAATATGAACCTTGGCGGTTTAAGCTCAGATATTACGGCTATTAGTAAAGATGGTAAGCGTGATGAATTTACTCCTCTCATGATTGTTCGCGCTAAAGCCTTGCATTCTAAATTACCTGACTTATGTCGCTTGATTAACGAAGTAGTACAAAAAGCAGATTATAGTAACGATAGACGCTTGACTGAACTTGTTCAAGAAAGCAAAGCTATTTGGGATAATGAAGCGTTTCGTCGTGGTAATTCCATTGTAAGTCAACGTGTTATGGCACAAGTATCTGCAGTTGGTAAATTTAGAGATAATGGTAACTTTGGTTATTATCAAAAGATTAGCGAATTGGCTTCTAATCCTGCGGCATTACCATTATTGCCAGAAAAATTAGCTGATGTGGCTCGTAAGATTTTCCGTGCTAACAATGTAGATATCATGTTCGTTGGTGAAGAAGGTGAATTAGAAGCCTTTGAAAATCTCATGAAACCATTGATTGAAACTTGGGATACTACTGACTTAAGTAATGATACATTAAAGATTATACGTTTGTCTGGTAATGATGGTATCGTTACAGCTGGTAAGGTTCAATATGTAGCTCAAGGTGGTAATTTTATAGACCATGGGTATAAACACGTAGGCCCAATGAGTGTATTGGAAACGATTTTACGTTATGAATATCTTTGGATTCGCATTCGTGTACAAGGCGGTGCTTACGGTGCCTTTGCAAACTTCTATGACGATGGTAATATGATTTTCTGTAGCTATCGCGATCCAAACTTGGTAGAAACATTAAATGTATATAAAGAGTTACCTCAATACCTTCGTGAGTTCACGTTGACTGATCGTGAGATGCGAAAATATATTATCGGTACTATGAGCTCTTTAGATTTACCAATGACTCCTGCATTGCGTGGTCCACGTGCGATGGGCATGTATTTTAGCGGTGCTAAACTAGAGGATAAAGTGAATTTCCGTAAACAAGTTATCGCTTGTAAGCCAGAGGATATCGTTGCTTTAGCAGATGTGGTTGAACCAGTATTGAAGGACAATCATATTTGTACAATGGGGAACGAACAAAAAATTAAAGACGCTGGCAAGGTATTTGATAACATTATTTCTCTAGGATAATCGTTTTATATTATTTATAGTGGCATATTCTGTGTAAGTTTACGGGATATGCCACTTGTTTTGTACTGTAGGAGGGCATCATGAAAGGTCGATTTGCTCCAAGCCCCACAGGATATATCCATCTCGGCAATGTGTGGATAGCCCTCTTATCTTATGTTTCTACGAAGCAACAAAATGGGCAGTATGTTGTGCGAATGGAGGATATAGACACCCAACGCTCTAAACGTGAGTTAGGGGAAGCTCTATTAGATGATTTAGAGTGGCTAGGATTTGAATGGGATGAAGGACCTCGTGTTGGTGGACCAGAATCAACGTATTGGCAACGTGAGCGACAAACATATTATAGAGACATATTAGAACATCTTGCATTAGAAAAACTAATTTATCCTTGCTTTTGTAATCGTACAAGGCTCCAGTCTATTGCTTCGGCTCCCCACGTTGGAGAAATAATTCATCGATACGATGGACACTGTCGTCATCTAGAGGATAAATTGATAAAAGAGTTTATGACATCTAAGGAACCATCTTTGCGTTTAGCCGTTAATTCCTGTGATATAGATTTTGTAGATCGCTGGCAAGGCTTTCAACATATTCATTTGGAAGGTGAATTAGATGATTATGTATTGCGTCGTGGTGACGGTATGTATGCCTATAATTTAGCTGTCGTACTGGATGATATTGCTATGGGGATAACGGAGGTCATTCGTGGAGACGATTTACTAGAGACTACGGGGCAGCAAATATATTTATATAAAACATTACAATCTAGTTTTACATCTAAAAATATACAAATACCTTCTTATGGACATGCTCCATTACTAATTGATTCTGAAGGGCATAGATTATCTAAACGACAAAAAAGTATTACTATTCGTGAATTACGTGAAAGTCAATGGTCTCCTAATAGAATTTTAGGTGAACTAGCTATTGCTGGCGGCTTAGTTGAAGCTCATACATTTAGTCGTAGAGAAATTAGTTTATCTGAATTAATTGAGATTGATTTAAATTTACCTAGTCTTAGTCAGAAAACGATTGAGATACAAATTAAAGAATAGAGTAATAGAATAGTATTGCTTTATGTTATAGGATGATTGCTAAAAGAGAATAATTCTTTAACTATATAATTCGATATAATATATTGACAATGTTCGATATTTATTTATAATAGTATATAAGAGGTGGTCGAAATGACAATTCAACAAGCTTTAGATCAAAAAGTATGGGCCGTTATTGGAGCTACCCATAAAACCGAAAAGTTCGGTTATAAGATTTATAAATGTCTTAAAGATCACGGATATGAAGTATATCCAGTTAATCCTAATATTGCAGAAATAGATGGAGACACCTGTTACTCTAGCCTTTCTGCACTTCCTGTTGCGCCTGCTGTGGTAGATTTTGTTGTGCCAGAAGCAGCGGGATTAGCTGCACTTGATGAATGTAAAGAACTTGGCATTTCTATTGTGTGGTTGCAACCGGGGGCGGATAAACCATCTGTTGTTGAAAAAGCACATGCTTTAGACCTGCATGTCATTCAAGATTGTGTATTAGTTCAATTACCGTAGGAGGGTACAATGAGCGAATTAAAAGACTTAAAAACTGCTGAATATCAAGATTTAGTAAACCAAGGTGGTGTTACTGTTGTTGACTTCTGGGCTCCATGGTGCGGTTATTGCGTACGTATGATGCCAATCATTGAAGAAATTGCAGGTGAGCTTGAAGGTAAAGCTAACTTTGTAAAAGTAAACGCTGATGAAGAACCAGAATTAGCACGTAATTTACAAGTTGAAGTATTGCCTACATTCGTTATCTTAAAAGATGGTGAAGTAGTAGACCGTAAAATTGGTTTTTTACCTAAAGGCGATCTTCAAGCGGCTATCGAATCTAAATTCTAATACTATAATCAAAACTATATAAATAGAGGAAAACCTCATCAATGTATGTGTTGTACATTGATGAGGTTTTTTTGTGCTTTTTTGAATATAGTCCTAAATATCTTTAACTTTTATGAGTTGCTAATCATAATACATCTAAAGTGGGGATTATGTCCATCTAAGGAGTGATATTTCACCATTGTGGTGGAGAGTGGTTTAAATTGATTAGTTTTAAATATTTAATCGAACATATGTATTGTAGAAAAGCGGAGAAAAATAGAGATTAAACAAGAAAAATATAAAAAAGTGGGATAAAAATGGATTTTTTGTTGTGAAAGGTGGGGAATTGTGGTAGAATTTACCATATAGTGGTGGATAAGAAATAGTGAAAGGCGGTGATACGTATGTTCATGGGCGAATATAATCACACTATTGATACAAAAGGGCGGATGATTATACCTGCGAAAATACGTGAACAACTAGGCGATTTGTGCATCGTTACAAAAGGCTTAGATAACTGCTTGGCTATTTACACCGAAGAGGCGTGGAAAAAAATTTCTACTGCTTTACAATCACAATCCTCCACTAAAGCTAGCGTGCGTGCCTTAAAACGTTTTGTTTTTGGTAGTGCTGCTGAACTTGAATATGATAAACAAGGTCGTGTCCTCATTCCTGTACCACTACGTGAATATGCAAGCCTTGATAAACAGGCTGTTATTGTAGGTGCTGGGGACCACGTTGAAATTTGGAGTCGTGAAAAATACGATTTCTATGATGAGCAAGTGGCTGAAAGCATGGAAGAATTAGTTGAAGGGCTTGAAGGGATTATGTTATAGGAGGCTATGATGGAATTTAATCATACTAGCGTACTCTTACATGAAACGGTGGACTCCGTCGTAACTAATCCAAAAGGCATTTATGTGGACTGTACCCTTGGTGGGGCAGGACATGCTCACGCAGTGGGCGAGATGCTAGACCCAGAAGGTATGATTATAGGTTTAGATCAAGATGAAGATGCTTTGAGTGTAGCTCGACAGCGTTTATCTGATTTGAAATGTCAGGTGTTAACAATACCTACAAACTTTTCTAACTTAAAAGAAGCCCTCCGAAATGCGGGCATCTATGAAGTAGATGGCTTTATATTTGATCTTGGCGTATCAAGCTATCAACTAGATACCCCTGAACGAGGTTTTTCATATATGAATGATGGACCTCTTGATATGCGTATGGATAAAGATGCACCTCTCACGGCAGAGGAAATTGTTAATGAATATGACAGTGAACAATTACTGCAAATTATCCGCGACTATGGGGAAGAACGATGGGCTAAACGGATTGTTGAGTTTATTGTTGAAGCACGCCAAGAAAAAAGAATCACTACTACTGGTGAGTTAGTTAGAATTATTAAGAATGCAATACCTGCAAAGGCACGACAAGATGGACCTCATCCGGCAAAACGGACGTTTCAGGCCATACGTATTGAAGTAAATAGAGAATTAGCAATTTTGCATGATAGTTTTGTAGATGCTGTATCGATGTTAAAACCAAAGGGAAAGATTGGAGTTATTACATTCCACTCCTTGGAAGATCGAATTACAAAGCAAACTTTTAAAGAGTTAAGTACCGCATGTATATGTCCTCCACAATTGCCTATGTGTGTTTGTAATCACAAGGCAGTTGTAAAGGCAAAAAATAAGGCTATAGAGCCAAGTATAGGGGAGATTGAAGTTAATCCGAGGGCTAGAAGCGCTAAATTGCGCGTAGCAGTAAAGTTGTAGAATTGGAAGGGGTTAAGTGTTATGTTAGCAAGAAAGGCTGTTGTGGGCCAAGTAAAAGGTGATATGTTGGTCATTGCACAAGGGAGAAGACGTAGTGCAAACGTAGCTTTAGATTTAAGCCCTATGATGTGGCAAGTTGTATATGGTATTGCTGCATTAGTTGCATGCTTGCTTATCATGATGGTTATGAATGCATACAGTACAAAGTTGGGCTATGAGGTAGTTAAAACACAGCAAGCTGTAGTACAATTAACAAAAGATAACGATGCATTGGACGTTGAAGTGGCTTCTTTGAAGTCTCCTGTACGTATCCAACAAATCGCAGAAGAACAACTAGGAATGGTTTTGCCTGATTCTTTTGTTTATAGCACAAAAAGCGCTGTTACTGAACGTAATGTACAAGAGAAACAGCAAATTATAGACTAGCAGGCGAAGCAGCTCGTATTGGGCTGCTTTCCTTTGCGTGTAAAGGAGATTGTATATGAAACAATTACAAGATATAGTAAAAACCTTACATGCACCGCATGTAGAAGGTAATACAGCTGTTGAAATTTTAGATGTAACCGCTGATTCTCGTGCTGTAAAAGCGGGTAGTTTATTTATTGCTTTAGATGGTGCTACTGTCGATGGTCATAACTATGTTAATAAAGCTGTTGAGTCTGGGGCAGTAGCTGTATTAGTATCTAAACCTGTTGAGGTAAGTAGTGACGTTTGTGTTATCACTGTTGAAGATACACGTGCGGCTATGATGTCCTGTGTGCCATACTTTTTTGATTATCCAGCCAATTCCATGCGCATGATTGGTGTTACTGGTACTAATGGTAAAACGACTACAACTCATATGATTCGTCATATTTTGAAAGCTCAAGGTCATAAGGTCGGTGTGATTGGTACGGTTCATATCATGATTGGCGATACATCATATCCGATTCATAACACGACCCCTGACGTAGTAGATTTACAACATATTTTGCATCAAATGGTGGAAGAGGGCGTTACACATTGCGTAATGGAAGTATCTTCCCATGCATTGGCTTTGGGACGCGTATCTGGTGTTGAGTATGATACGGCAGTATTTACAAATCTTACACAAGATCATTTAGACTTTCACAAAACATTTGAGAATTACTTAGCAGCTAAATGTAAACTATTTGAACAGGTTAGCAAACCAAACCAAATAAAATCTGGTAAGGGTGCTGTCATTAACATCGATGATGCCTATGGACATCGGGTTGTTGAAAAAACTACAGCCCCTATCATTACCTATAGTATTGATGGTAGCGGCACATTGAATGCTCATGACGTTGATATGACGCCAAAGTCTAGCCGTTACACGGTATCTTATGATGGTCATGACTATACAGTTGCAATGAATACGACTGGCTTGTTTAATGTGTATAATACATTAGCAGCTATTGGTGCCTGCCTATTAGAAGGTATTTCCATGGAAGACATCGATAAAGCGTTGAAAACATTTAGTGCTGTACCTGGTCGTTTTGAATTGATTGAAGAAGGTCAACCATTTGCTGTTGTTGTAGACTATGCACATACACCAGATGGGTTAGAAAATATTTTACAAACAGCAAAGGCTATTCAAGAAAATCGTATTATTGTAGTCTTTGGTTGTGGCGGTGACCGAGATGCAACCAAACGTCCTATTATGGGACGCATTGCGGCACAATACGGTGATGTTGTGTATGTTACATCTGATAATCCGCGTACAGAGGATCCTATACAAATTGTTAAAGATGTGGAAGTCGGCGTTAAAGACGGCCTTCGAGAAGGAACTCACTATGAAGTTATCGTTGATCGTCGGGAAGCGATTCAACATGCTATACAAAATGCAAAACCTGGGGATATTGTACTCATTGCAGGTAAGGGGCATGAGGATTACCAAATCTTAAAGGATAAAACGATCCATTTTGATGATCGTGAAGAGGCGCGAGCAGCCCTCAAGGAGATCTAATATGGCAGAATTTACATTGTCTCAAGTAGTGGAGGCCACACAGGGGACGAGTGCACATACCGACAATATTAAGTTTTTAGATATATCTACTGATACGAGAACTATTGAATCGGGATTTTTATTTGTAGCATTAAAAGGCGATACTTTTGATGGTCATGATTTTATCAATACGGCTATTGAAAAAGGTGCCACAGGAGCTATCGTTGAAAAAGGACGTGCTGTAGAAGGCATTGCTTGTATCGAGGTAGACAATACTTTGGTAGCATATCAAAATTTGGCACGTTATCATCGTCGCCGTTTTGATATTCCTGTAGTTGCTATTACCGGTTCATCTGGTAAGACTACAACAAAGGAAATGGTGGCAGCCGTACTTGGTACAGAATTTAATGTATTAAAAACTGAGAAAAACTATAATAATGAAATTGGCTTACCAAAAACCTTGTTACGTTTGACCGCTGAGCATGAAGCCTGTGTTGTTGAAATGGGTATGCGTGGCCTCGGCCAAATTGAAGAACTGGCGTTGATTGCAGAACCAACGATGGGGATTATTACCAATGTTGGTACTAGTCATATCGAGCTTTTAGGCTCTCGCGAAGCCATTGCTGAAGCAAAAGGTGAGTTGATTCGTTGCTTGCCTGAAAATAGTGTGGCTATCCTTAATGAGGACGATCCATATGTAAAAGCAATGGATAGCTTAGCTAAAGGTAAAACTATTACGTATGGTATTGAACGTAATGCTACCTGTATTGGTAGTCATTTGCGCTATAAAAAAGATGGTATTAAGTTTACCTGTAAGTGTTATGATGAAGTTTTTGATATCTTCTTGCCTATGATTGGTGAACACAATGTATATGATGCATTGGCGGCTATCGTCGCAGGTCGTGTGTTAGGTATAAAATCCAATACAATTCGTAAAGGTTTGAGCGAGTTTACTGGAACTCCAATGCGTCAAGAAATCGTTCCGTTTGAAGATATTGTTATCTTAAATGACGCTTATAATGCAAATCCATCATCCATGGCTGAAGCGATTAAAGCTCTTGGTCAATTGGAAGGTAAACGTAAAATTGCAATGCTCGGCGATATGCTCGAGCTCGGCGACTTCTCTGAAGAAGCACATCGCGAAATTGGTCAATTACTTGCTGAAGAAGGATATAGTGTTGTATTTACCTTTGGTGATGCTGCTGCCTTTATTGCAAAGGAAGCGAAAAAAGCAGGTTTAACTGCATTCCGTTGTAAGAGTCATTTAGAAATGGCAAACGCATACAGTGATATTCGTGAAAAAGGGGATGTTATCCTTGTGAAAGGTTCCCGTGGTTTACGAATGGAGCGCGTTGTTGAAGAATTAAAGGATCGAGAATAATAGGTAACGGCTAGTTATATCTAGCCGTCCTATTTATTAATAAGTAGAGGATTCATATGATAAATCACATTCTGTTAGCCTTCGTAGCGACTTTCATCATTACGGTAGTGCTAGGTAAAATTGCTATTCCTATGTTGCGTTCTTTGCACGCACAACAAAGTATTCGTGAAGAAGGCCCTGAAAGTCATCAAGCGAAAGCAGGTACGCCAACAATGGGCGGTGCTTTCATGATGGTTGCCCTTGTTATTGGCGTGGCATTGTTTGCACCATGGAATGTGGGCACAGGTATGTTATTATTTTTAACACTGGGTCATTGTTTATTAGGTTTTTTTGATGATTTTGTAAAAGCAGTAAAGAAACGAAATCTTGGTTTAACAGCGAAGCAAAAATTACTTGGACAATTTATATTGGCTGCCGTATTCTGTTATTGCATTACTGAGATTATGGTTGTTCCTACCACATTATGGATTCCTGTTGTAGATATACAATTACAATTGGGATGGGGGTATTATGTATTGGCATTCTTGATTATTGTAGGAGCTACAAATGCAGTAAATTTAACAGATGGTCTTGATGGTCTTGCTGGTGGTACATCAGCAGTGGCGGCGATAGCATTCTCTGTTATTGGCCTGATGGCTGTATCGATGACAAATTCTATCGGTGCTGAAAGTGTTGCGTACTTCGGTGCTATTATAGCAGCTGTATGTCTTGGCTTTTTGGTATATAATGTGAACCCTGCAAAAGTATTCATGGGGGATACAGGCTCTTTGGCATTAGGCGGTGCCTTTGCAGCAATGGCTATTTTAACTAAAACAGAATTGTTACTTGTGGTGATTGGCGGCATTTTTGTTATGGAAGCATTATCTGTTATTATTCAAGTTATTTCTTTCAAAACACGTGGTGTGCGTGTATTTAAGATGAGTCCTATTCATCACCATTTTGAACTTTCCGGATGGGCAGAACAAACAGTTGTTAATCGTTTCTGGTTTGGTGGAGCTGTTTTAGCCATTATTGGTGTGCTTTTAGCGACTATAACTTTATAAGATAATACTTAACGGAAGTTGTAAATAATGGTATGCTTATTAGATAGGATACATTAATTTTGTAGATAATTTAGGTGATATAGATGGAATACGGAGATAAACATATACTTGTTCTTGGCGCTGGAGCCAGCGGTATAGGTGCATCTTGGGTATTAGCCCAAGTGGGTGCGCATGTTGTGTTAAATGATTATAAGCCTATGACACTGCCTACGGCTGAGGAGAAACGACTCGTTGCGGCAGGGGTAAATATTATTACAGGACGTCAAGATGAATCCTTGCTAGATGGCGTGGATCGTATCGTTATTTCTCCAGGTATTTCTTTAGATATTCCGATTGTAAAAGCAGCACAGGCTCGTGGTATTGACGTGGTCAGCGAAGTAGAATTAGCTTATGAAGTATCTAAATCACCTATCGTAGCTGTTACTGGTACAAATGGTAAGACTACGACAACAACCTTATTAACTAAAGTACTAGAAGGCTCTGGAAAACCAGTTCACGTCGGTGGAAATATTGGTGATTCCCTTAGTGAAGTGGCGTATTCTATGCCTGCAGACGGTTTTTTGGTAGCTGAATTATCTAGTTATCAATTAGAGACAATCAAGCATTTTAGGCCTATTGGGGCTATTATGCTCAATATTACTCCAGATCACTTAGCTCGTCATAAGACGATGGAAAACTATATTGCTGCGAAGGAACGCATCTTTGAAAATCAATTAAGTACAGATTATTTAGTGTTGAATATAGATGATCCCGTTGTAGCTGATATGGAACATCGTGCGCCTAGTCATATTCTAAAGATTAGTCAAAAAAAAGCCGTAGAGAATGGCGCTTATTATGCTGATGGGAAATGTTATATTGCTAAAGATGGGGTAGCAAAATTTGTTATTGCAGATGAAGATATTCATATTCCAGGCAGTCATAATATTGAAAACATATTGACCGTTATTGCTTTATCTTATGCATTGGGCGTACCTGTAGAAACAATTCATCGTATTATTAGTGAGTTCCATGGCGTTGAACATCGTTTAGAACGCGTTAAGACGATTGATGGTATTACATTTTATAATGATTCTAAAGCGACTAATGTAGATTCTGTGGTTAAAGCATTAGAATCCTTTGATCAACAAGTTATTCTATTAGCTGGTGGTCATGATAAAATGACGCCTTTAGAAGACTTCATGGAGTTAGTTAAGGAGAAGACTAAAGCTGTTATTTTCATGGGGGAAGCGGCAGATCGTTTCGAGACGGCTGCAAAAAAGGCTGGTGTGAAGCCGATTTATCGTGCTTTATCCATGAAGGACGCAGTAGAGAAAGGCTATAAATTGGCAGAGACGGGCGATATTGTGCTATTATCTCCGGCTTGCTCAAGCTTTGATTGGTACAGCTGTTTTGAAGAGCGTGGAGATGACTTTAAACGTTGTGTTCATATGTTGCAAGAGGGAGGACACCATTAATGAAACGTGTTATTATTTCAGGTGGTGGCACTGGTGGACATATATATCCAGCAATAACTATATATAAGGAAATTATGAAACAAAATCCTGATGCAAAGGTGTTATATGTTGGTACCAAGCAAGGTCTCGAGGCTACATTAGTTCCTAAAGAGGGAATAGAGTTTACTACGATTCCTGTGCAAGGCTTGCAGCGTCAATTATCGTTAGGTACTTTAGTTACATTAGGTAAAACTGCTTTAGGCATTGTAAAAGCTAATGCTATAGTTTGTAAGTTTAAACCTGATGTTGTTATTGGTACTGGTGGTTATGTATGTGGGCCTGTTCTCTTGGCTGCAGCATTACATAATATTCCTACTATAATTCAAGAACAGAATGTCATAGCAGGTATTACTAATAAAATTCTGAGTCGTTTTGTTGATGTGGTAGCCCTAGGCTATAAGGATGCGGAAGCATCGTTTTCTAAAGCAAAGCGCGTAGTCTATACAGGGAATCCTGTTCGTCCAGATGTGCTAGTTGATTCGAGAACAGTGGGACGTAACTATTTCAATTTAAGTGATGATACCTTTACAGTACTCATAGCTGGAGGTTCTCGAGGGGCGAGAACTATTAACAATGCTATGATAGATGTACATAAACACTTCCAAGGTGTGAAAGGTATTAAATTAATCCATATTACGGGAAACGGAGAATATGAATCTGTTTTATCCCAATTGGGCATTACCGATGGGGATGGTTTAGGTAGTTCATCTTTGATTTTGCCGTATTTACATGATATGCCAAAAGCACTAGCAGCAGCCGATTTAGCAGTATTTAGATCTGGTGCTATAGGTCTTGCAGAATTAGCAGTTCGCGGTATTCCATCCGTATTGATACCGTATCCATACGCAGCGGAAGATCATCAAACCTATAATGCACGTATCTTTGTACAAGAAGGGGCGGCGCATATGATTGTAGATAAAATGTTGAGTGCTCACGATTTAATAGGGGAAATCGAGATGTTTATGGCCAACCGTGATTTGTTGGCACAAATGGGAGACCGAGCATTGCAATTGGGGAAACCGAATGCGGCTCATGATATTGCAAAATTAGCTTTATCTATTGCAAAGTAACAAGGAGAGGTTTTATGTTAGACGGTATTCACAAAATTCACCTTATCGGTATTGGTGGATCTGGTATGCGTGCGATAGCGAATATTTTGATTCAAAAAGGTTATGATGTATCTGGTTCAGATATTGCTGAATCTGCAGTGATTTCTAAGTTTAGAGATATGGGTGCCACGGTGCATATCGGTCATAATAAAGAATATGTAAATGGTGTTGATGCCATAGTTCGTTCTACAGCGATTCGTGAAGACAATCCTGAAATTGTTGCTGCTAAAGAGCAAGGGATTACCATTTTACATCGTTCTGATATTGTAAAGGCTGTATTAGATGTAACAGATGGTATCGCAGTAGCTGGTGCGCATGGTAAAACATCTACAACCTCAATGATTGGACAAATTTTAGTGGAGGCTAATGCGGATCCTACAGTAATTATCGGTGGCGAAGTAGATTATCTCAAAGGTAGCAGTTGCCTTGGGAAAGGCCATTTTTCCGTTGTGGAAGCGGATGAGAGCGATGGTTCATTTTTAAAATTGCATCCACATACTATCGTTATAACTAATATTGAAGATGATCATATGGATCATTATAAAACTATGGATAACTTGTTAAACGCTTTCTGTGAGTTCGTCGAAACGTTACCAGAAGCAGGCAAAGCTATCGTATGTGGTGATAATGAAAATATTCGTTATGTTATGAGCCGCGTAAAACGTACTTTTATTACGTATGGGTTAGAGGATAATAATGATTATGTAGCAAAAAATATTCATTATGTGGACTCTTCCTTGGTATATGATGTATATCATAAAGGCATTAATATAAGCCGCATCAGCTTGCGCGTGCCTGGAGAACATAATGTATTAAACTCATTGGCAGCCTTTATTGTGGCTCATGAATGTTGCGGTGTAGAGAATCGCTTTATTACAAAAGCGTTAGGTAAATTTATCGGTGCAAAACGACGCTTTGAAACAAAAGGTCATGTTGCTGGCGTCTGGGTTGTCGATGATTATGCACATCATCCAACAGAAATTAAAGCGACCTTAAGAGCAGCAAAAGAGCTTGAAAAACATCGCGTTATTTGTGTGTTTCAACCGCATCGGTATACACGTACAAGCTTGTTGAAAGATGAATTTGCCACTGCTTTTACAAGTGCTGATGAAATATATATGACAGATATTTACAGTTCTGGTGAAGATCCGATTGCAGGTATCGATGGACGTACTATTCCTGACGCTGTTGAAGCTGCTACACATAAGGTTGTACATTATGTACCTTCTGTTGATGATATACCGGCTGTATTGGCAAAAATTGTGCGACCTAATGATCTAGTTATCACAATGGGTGCCGGCTCTATTAATCAATATGGACCTAAATTATTAGCTATATTGGAGGAAGGCTTGCAATGAAAGATAGAAAAATAATCGTATTGATGGGTGGTCCTTCCAAAGAGGCTGAAGTATCTCGCCGTACTGGCGCTGCTATTGCGGAAGCACTCGAAAGTAAAGGGTATAATGCCCAAACATTAGAACTTAATCCTCGTACTGTTTTAAAAGACATTGAATCCTTAGGTGGAGAGATTGTATTTAATGCAATTCACGGTCGTTATGGTGAAGATGGTGCATTACAAGGCTTACTTGAAATGGCAGAAATTCCATATACTGGATCGGGCATCATGGCTCATGCGGTAGGAATGAATAAAAAAGTAAGCAAAGATGTTTTCAAAGGGGCTAATATTCCAACAGCTACTTCTGAATCCTTTAATGGTAATTTAGAATCTGCAGAAGCTATTATAGGACATATTCGTAAACAGTTTACGATTCCTGTAGTAGTGAAATCTGCCACTCAAGGCTCTAGTATTGGCGTTACCATCGTTCGTGATGAGGCACAATTGGAGGCTGCTGTTACAGAAGCGCTAAAATATGATCCGATTCTTGTAGTAGAGCAATTTCTTGATGGTCGCGAATTTACAGTATCCGTTCTTGACGGAAAGGCATTGTCAGTAATTGAAATACGTCCACATTCTGGGGAGTATGACTATACCAGTAAATATACTGTAGGTGCTACAGAATATTTAGTACCTGCGCCTATTAGTGAAGAAATGACTGCTGAGATGCAACGCATAGGGGAACTTGTGTATCGCGAAGTACAAGGCAGTGGGGTTATTCGTGTTGATATTATGACAGATCATGCAGATAATATGTATGTTCTAGAATACAATACTGTGCCAGGTATGACGGCAACGTCTTTAGTACCAAAGGCAGCTAAAGAAATGGGAATTGACTTTCCAACATTATGTGAAAAGATTCTATTAACAGCTAGTATAGGGAAATTTTAAGGGCTGAATAGAACATAAGGAGTTATCTATGGATGACAAGCAATACCATCCATCCAACTCTGGGGAGATGCAGTCTTCTACACCTGTTCATGATGAACGGGCTGTATTTAGAAAACGAGTGTTAAAAATCGGTGGTGCAGTTACTCTCGTGTTGGTGGGATTGTTTACACTACCTATTCCTTTTGGATCCTTAAAAATTATAGGATCGGATAAGGTAACTGTACAAGATGTAATGGTAGCAGGGGATATTCATGAACCTGTAAATATATTGCAAATTAGTACAGAGAAATTAAAAACTAGATTGGCGAAAGACTTACGGGTTGAAGAGGCCCAAATTAGTTATCAATTGCCATTTACAATGGTTGTACGTGTCATAGAGCGCAAAGCTGTTGCAGTTGTACCAGCTCAGTTTGGTTATTTAACACTTGACAGTAAAGGTCAAGTGATTGCATCAGAGCCTGCAATACAAGATACGTCGGTACCAATGATATCAGGTGTTAAGGCGGGAAATATTTTGTTAGGTGATACCGTTGTTGATAAGCCCATTTTAGCGGCTCTTGAATACTTAAACTCTCTTGATGAGAGCACCTTCAAGACTATTGCAGAAGTCAATATAGGAGATCCTGATGCAATAATGGCTTATACCGTATCGGGGGTGCAAATTAGATTAGGAGATAGTAAAGACTTACCTAAAAAAGCCGAGTTAACTCAGTCTATGTTACAAGATATTAAGACAACACATAGCAATGTACAATATATAGATGTTAATGTTTCATCACCATATATAAAAACTGATGTAATACCGGAAGTTAAAAAGCATCAGACTGGAACAAAGACAACAGAAAATTCATCTACTAAGAAGGATGATAAAAAACAAGATAAACAAGGTCATGTTGAAGATAAAAGGTAGATGATTGTCGTGAGACACGAACGGTGGGCAATAGCCTTAGTCAGTTGTATATTGGGTTTCATGGTTGTTACTCAATATAAGATGACTCAAGATAATATAGAAGAAAATATCCGTTTACAACGGGCTGGTGATTTAGCCGTACAATTACGAGAGGCCCAAAGTGAACGTGATGCATTATTAAAACAAATAGAAGAACTTAAACAGTCTGGTGCTAGTAGCAATGTTAAAGCAGATGAACAGTTGATGATGAAAGCGGCTTTAACTAATGTTAAAGGTACGGGT
This sequence comes from Veillonella parvula DSM 2008, assembly GCF_000024945.1. Lineage (NCBI taxonomy): Bacteria > Bacillati > Bacillota > Negativicutes > Veillonellales > Veillonellaceae > Veillonella > Veillonella parvula. The sequence continues at coordinate 1,272,766 of NC_013520.1, read as the reverse complement.
GTTAGTGTATTAATTGAGGATAGCTTAAAGCCAATTCAAAGTGGTGAAAATCCTAATTTATATGTAATTCATGATGAAGATATTTTACGTATTGTTAATGAATTGCGAGCTGGTGGGGCTGAGGCGATAGCTATCAATGATCAACGTCTCATAGGGACTTCTGAAATACGATGCTCTGGCCCGACTATTACTGTGAATGGTAAGGTTTTTGGGGCGCCTTTTACAGTTAAAGCAATTGGTGATCCAAAAACATTAAATTCTGCGCTCACCATGCGAGGCGGTGTGGTAGATTCCTTGAAACACTGGGGCATAAAGGTAACCATAAAGGAAGAAAATGAAATAGCTATTCCAGCTTTTACAGGAACCTTCAGAGAAGAGCATATAAAGCCTAATGAAACAGGAGGTAAAGAATGAATATTTATATCTTTGCCATTGTTGGTTTAATTGTAGGTACTACATTAGGGTGGCTTTCACCATTTCATATACCTATAAGTTATGCAAATTACACATCAGTCGCTGTTCTGGCTGCACTAGATGCTGTATTTGGTGGTAGCCGGGCTGCATTGGAACGAACCTTTGATCTTAGTAATTTTGTACTTGGGTTCTTTTCAAATGTTGTGTTAGCTGTTATTCTTGTATATGTAGGTGACCTCATAGGAATTAACCTATATTACGTAGCTCTTATTGGCTTTGGATTGCATGTATTTATTAATGTAGGCGCTATACGAAAGATTATTATGACTAAGCGATTCTAATAAATCACATTCTATATAGTGGAAAGTTTTTAAATTTTAGTGTAAAATAAATGTAATTGTTATAAGATTGTCAGTATATAAATCGATACATTGGGACGTATATTGATACGATAGATAACGATAAGAGGAGGAAGTTCAATGTCTGATTTTGCAAATATTAAAGTTATCGGTGTTGGTGGCGGCGGTAATAACGCTGTTAATCGCATGGTAGATAGCGATCTTAAAGGTGTTCAATTTTTATCCGCTAATACTGAAAGCCAAGTGCTTGAATTATCTAAAGCGGATGTAACGATTCAAATTGGCGAGAAGGTTACAAAAGGTCTTGGTGCAGGCGCAAATCCACAAATTGGTGAAGAGGCTGCTCAAGAAAGCCGTGAAGAAATTATAAAAGCTCTTGAAGGTGCTGATATGGTATTCGTAACTGCTGGTATGGGTGGTGGTACTGGTACAGGTGCTGCTCCTATCGTTGCAGAATGTGCTAAAGAAATCGGTGCCTTGACAGTAGGCGTCGTTACTAAACCGTTCGCTTTTGAAGGTAAACGCCGTCGTGCACAAGCGGAAAAAGGCATTGAATTCTTGACTCAAAAAGTAGATACTATTATCGTTATTCCTAATGATAAATTGTTGCAAGTTGTAGATAAAAAATGTTCCTTAAGCGATGCATTCCGTACAGCTGATGATGTACTTCGCCAAGGTATCAAGGGCATTTCAGACTTGATTCAAGTTCCTGGCTTGATCAATCTTGACTTTGCAGATGTTAAAACTATCATGACTGAACAAGGCGAAGCATTGATGGGGATTGGCGTTGGCGAAGGTGAAAACCGCGCTGCTGACGCAGCTAAAATGGCTATTAATAGCCCATTGTTGGAAACATCTATCGATGGTGCAAAAGGCATCTTACTCAATATTTCCGGTAGTGCTAACTTAAGCTTGTTTGAAATTAATGAAGCTGCCGAAATTATTTCTGAAGCGGCGGATCCTGATGCAAATATTATCTTTGGTTCTGTTATCGATGAAAGCTTAGGCGATACAGTTCAAATTACTGTTGTGGCAACTGGTTTTAATTCAAATACTAAGAATGTACCTGAATTCGGTAAAACAACAACTACATCCCGTCCGGCATCCACTACAAATACTAACAGTGGTATCCCTGATATCCCTGTATTCATGAAACGCTAATTTATAGATTGTATAATTATTATACCTATCAATTAGTAACTTATTAAGACATACCATTGGTATGTGTATAGGAGGTAAAAATGAAGAAATTAGTATTATTAACTTTAGCAGCTACAGTTGTAGCCGGCAGTGCATTTGCTGCAGCTCCTGTAACAAAAATTAGTGATGGATCCACTAAGGTACAAGCTGATTATGCTTTTAAACAACACGTATCTAACGGTGGTGGCAATAGCAATGATGGTTTCGGTGTTTCTTTACAACACGACCTTTCCAATAAAGCTGCATTACAATACTCTTACGATAAATTAAATGCAAAAAATGGCGATATTAAAGATCATCAATTAGCATTGGTTTATAAGGTACATCCAAATGTAAATCTATATGGTGCAGGTACTGCGATTCGTACAAATGATACTGAACTTGGTTTCCAAGCCGGTGTTATCGGTCATGTACCTTTGACTAATAAAGTAAACGGCTTTGCTAAGGCTGGTTGGGGTAATGATATTAAGCAAACTTATCAAGTAGGTGCTCAATATGAAGTACGCCCTGATGTAGATTTGAATGTATACTATGGCTATGATAAATATAGTGTAGATAGCAATGATAAAACTGCAAAAGGTTTACACGCTGGTGTAGGCTACTCCTTCTAAGGATGATAAGGACCACTCTTTTGAGTGGTCTTTTTTTATATATTTACTGTTTTATTGTATATTTGTTAACTATTTTTCCTAAATAAGGTACTTAATTATTATATATATATTTAATAAGTGTTGAATTACTAATAGTTAGTTAAATCTTCTATGTATACAATATATTTACTGAATATACGTTGTATATTTAAATCAGTTTAGGTATGATAAATGTGTAATATTCATTTCAGATAGGATGGTGCAAGTTATGACAAGTGTTGCTGCAAAGCATGCAAAAGGAAAAAAATTAAAAGACGTAATCTTCGTAACTGCTGGTCAAGCTCAAGCTGATGCTAAAGAAAATGGCCGTGAGAATGTTGTGAATGGTACGTTGGGTGCTATTCATGATGAAGAGGGAAACTTAGTTTTTCTTAAGACCGTTAAAGAAGAATATTTGAGTCTTTCGGATTCTGAACATGTTGGTTATGCACCAATTGCGGGTATTCCAGATTTTTTGTGTGCTGCTGAAAAAGAATGTTTTGGTAATTTCCGTCCAGAAGGTCATATTCGTAGCATTGCTACCGCAGGTGGCACTGGTGGCATTCATCATTTGATTCATAACTATACAGAGCCTGGTGATGAAGTATTAACAGCGGATTGGTACTGGGGTGCATACCGTGTTATTTGTAGTGATACTGGACGTACACTAGTTACGTATTCCTTATTTGATGAACATAATAACTTTAATCATGAAGCATTCCAAAATCGTGTAAACGAATTGGCGGCTAAACAAACAAATGTGGTTGTTATCTTTAACACACCAGGTAATAACCCAACCGGCTACTCTATTGAGGATAAAGATTGGGATTCTATCCTTAATTTCTTGAAGGATTTAGTTGCTATTGGTCGAAATAATGTGATTATTGGTATTGATGTAGCATATCTTGATTACTCTGGTGAAAAAGATGAGGTACGTGCGTTCTTCAATAAATTTAGTCATTTACCAAAAGAAATTCTCACCTGTGTGTGTTATAGCTTATCTAAAGGATTTACTATGTATGGTCAGCGCGTTGGTGCGATGATTGGGATCTCTGATGATGAAGAAATAGCTGATGAGTTTTTCGAAGTTAACAAATCTACAAGTCGTGCCACATGGTCCAATATTTGTCGTCCCGCAATGCGTACAATGGCTAATATTGTGGCTGATCCAGCTAAGTTTAAGGAATATGAAGCTGAACGCAATTGCTATTATCAATTAATTCGCGATCGTGCTGATATCTTTAAACAAGAAGCAGCACAAGTAGGACTTCCTATGTTACCTTACCGCGGTGGCTTCTTTATTACAATTCCTACAGACTCTGCGAATGCTATCTGTGAAGAATTGAAAAAAGAGCACATCTATGTGATTGCATTAGCAAATGGTATTCGTATAGCAGCATGCGGTATTCCTAAATGTCAAATGACAGGTCTAGCTGAGAAAATTTATAATGCCATGAAAAGTCTTGGTAAATTATAATAGATAAGTAAGTTATACTAAAAACCACTTGATACATGTATCAAGTGGTTTTTAGTATGTAGATATAAATTTGATTGAATAAATATAAAAGGATATTAGTAATGTAATCAAATTTGTTTATTTCTTACATTAGTGAATATTCTTATGCTCTTTAATGTCTTGATCAGCTTCTTTTGCCAAATCTTCGAGAGCTCGTTTAGGAACTGTTCGTTCACCTGTTTCTGGGTCCACAAATTCAACGCGGTCTAAGGTGCTTGTAATTTGCCCTCGAATGAAGCTTAAGTAGATTTCATATAGTTCTTTTTTTTCTGCTAATTCTTCTGGTGTTAATTCTTGACCAGATTTTTTCTTTGCAGCTAGTTCGTTTATTCGATTTATTGTATCGTTAATATTACTCATATGCGCCTCCTGTATTCTATATTAGAATAGCATGTTTTATTATAACATAGAACTTAATGAATACGTATGGTAAGATATAAGTTGTACGCGTCTGTACTTTCACAGGTGAGAAAGGAGAACTGTATGCGTGTAACAAAAGCGATAAAGGCAGAGCAGTTGAAACTGTTACAAGAGCATTATTTTGATGCAAAACCTGCCCTTGAGTATACAAATGAATTTGAATTATTAGTTGCTGTAGTTTTGTCTGCACAATGTACGGATGAACGGGTTAATATTGTTACTAAACGACTGTTCCCAGAACTTAATCATCCTGCAAAGATGCTTGAAATCGGAGTTGCTAAGTTAGAGACTCTCATTAAAGATTGCGGTCTTTATAAGTCCAAGGCAAAAAACTTAATTGCTACTTGTCAAATTTTAGTTGACCGATATCATGGAGAGGTGCCTCGTGAGTTTGATCAACTCGTTGAATTGCCTGGTGTGGGGCGTAAAACAGCAAATGTTGTGGTATCCGTTTTATTTGGTACACCAGCCATTGCGGTAGATACACATGTATTTCGCGTGTCTAACCGATTAAAATTAGGTATTGCTAAGACGCCAGAAGAGATGGAACAAAAGTTACAAAAGGCAATTCCAAAAAAGGACTGGGCTGCTGCACACCACTGGTTAATCTATCATGGTCGTAGATTGTGTAAGGCTCGTAAGCCTTTGTGTAATGAATGTTTTTTAAATCATCTATGTCCTTCAGCCGGAAAGGTTTAATATGAAAGAAAATAACGAAGAATTTATTGCCCTTTGTGCTAATCATGGTATTGAGGGAATTGATATTGTAAATGAGTTAATGCGTTTTAAAGTGCTAGATCAATTGATTTCTAGTAATGCTAGCTCCCGTGAGTGGGGTGTAACGGCAGATGATTTATATGCGTTAGCAGAAAAATCCACAGTAGAATCCTTTGGTCCTGTACCATATGATTTGAATACATTCCAAGCTCTTTATGGACCATCCTTTAGAGTGGAATTGTTTGATTTTATTAGTGACACAGGCATTTTAGAAGGTCTAGATGTAGGCACTATTTGGGAAACTCCTGTTCGTGAAAGTATCGAGGCTCATAGTAAAACGGGAGAATTGGTTCTGTATGCTTATGTAGAAGAATATGCAGGCATGGTTGAAGAGATTCTTCAATCTTATGAAGATAAAAAAGTCGTTCTGTATACGGCATCTCCCGTGTGTTATAGCATTTTGACACGTTTATATCCGATGGCTCAAATCATTAATCAATGGCCTCATCGTAGCTATTTTGACCATATCTTTACAGGCACAGTTGGTATGTTCCAATCCTCTGAAGATATTGTAGAAGAGGTCGCTAACGGATTACATAACTTGGTTCCAGAAGGGACTGCTCAATTATTCTTACCTGCTACAATGGCACAAAATCAATTGGGCTTAAATAATATGGCGTTGCAATTTTTCTTGAACCAAAAACGAGTAGAAGCTATACGGGAATGGACTCCATTAGGGGCTTATGAAATCGTATATGGTAAATACGATGTAAAAAAAATGCGTGTTGGTCTTCGTGAACGTGTAGGGGATGAGTGGAAAACAATTAATTATATTCCATTACCTCATGGCGTATTTGCGCAATTGCCAGTATTTACGGTATTAAATTATGGCTTGTCCTTGCGTTCTATTTTGTTGCCCGGCAGTCAAACGGACGTAGCCTTAGGTCAAGATGGTATTTATTGCATTGATAGCCGTGTATCTGAATTAGGTCGCACTGCTCTTATTGAAAGTGGAGCTTATTTTCTTACTTTTAAACGTCATACTGATCATATTGATGTAGATATTACGACAGAAGCGCCTGTAGATGATATGTACTGGATGTTCCCAGATGCTGAATTAGCATATATGTGGTATGCCTATTTCTGCAGCACTACGGGTCAAACATTGATTCAAGAAATCTCCATGCTCGTTCAAACAGATGAATCCTTTGGCTATATGCTTAGTAGCGTACGTCGTCGCATATTAGATGTAAAGGATGAGACCCAACTAATTGAATCTGTACAGGCTGCTGACGAGGCATATATTAAGGCTGTTACGGAGGCTACAACGAGTTGGAAAGAGACCGTAGATTCATTAGGTGCACAAGTTATGCCACCTACAGCTTCTATTGATATTGAAGATTATAGTGACTATAAAAAAGAATTGTAAATCATATAATTTTGGTTTAAAATATATCGTATCCTAAAAAATATGAACTACTAAATATAGTAGATACGAAACATAGCATATGAATATGTAAGAAAGGAGGACCTATGGCAGTTATTAATTTTGAAATCTTCAAGGTTATTGGTACTTTATCTGAAGATAAAGATGGTTGGAAAAAACAATTAACATGTACTAGTTGGGGAAAATACAATCCTAAGTTTGATCTTCGTGCTTGGGATAGTGAATATACAAGCATGAAAAAAGGTATTACCCTTTCTTTAGAGGAGCTTATTGCATTGCGTGACATCCTCAATGAAAGCGACTTGGAAGCTATTTTAGCTGAGGCTATTGAAGAAAAGCAAGCATCCAAGGAATAGTATTGGTTACTTGCATTTGTGCAGGTGTCATGCTATAATCTATAAGAATAATATTGATTGCTGGAAAGAGGTGTATAGAATGAAACAAGGTATTCATCCAGACTATAAAGAAGCTACAGTAACTTGCGGTTGTGGCAACACATTCAAAACTGGCTCTGTAAAAGAAGACCTTCGTGTAGACGTTTGCTCCAAATGCCATCCGTTCTTCACTGGTCAACAACGTGCGGCTCAAGCTCGTGGTCGTATTGAACAATTTAACAAACGTTACGGCAAATAATTTGTATTGTAATGTAACATGTATTGGCAGGGCTGTTGGCTCTGCCTATATTTGTTTATGAGAGGAGATCTTGTGAACAGAGAACGTATAAAAAAGTTTGTCGGAGGACAGGCTGTGATCGAAGGTGTCATGATGAGAGGCCCTGGCTATACGGCAACTGCCGTACGTGAGCCTGCGGGAACTATTGTAGTTCAAAAAGAGGCTACAAAGTCCATTGCTGACACATATCCAATATTGAAAAAACCATTTCTTCGTGGCTGTGTAGCTCTCTATGAATCTCTAGTGATAGGCATGAAGGCTTTATCCTTCTCTGCTAAGGCTGCTGGCGATGAAGAGGAAGAAATGTCTAATAGTGAAATCGCCATTACCATGGTCATTTCTACACTGTTTGCGATAGCTGTGTTTTTGGCATTGCCTACATTTATCGTAAAATTCATTCCTGGTGTACAAGATAATCATATAGTATTAAATCTCATTGAAGGTGTCATTCGTTTAATACTTTTCTTACTTTATATTTGGGGGATTGGTCTTACGAAGGATATTCAACGAGTTTTCCAATATCATGGTGCAGAGCATAAAACGATTCATACTTATGAATTAGATTTGCCTTTAACTGTAGAAAACGTTCGCCAACAAAGTCGCTTGCATGCGCGATGTGGTACAAACTTCTTACTTATTGTTATGGTAGTTAGTATCTTTGTATTTGCTTTCTTGGGTTGGCCCAATTTGTTGGAACGTATCGTGAGCCGCGTACTCCTTATGCCTGTAGTAGCTGGTATTGCGTACGAGGTAATTCGTCTTGCTGGACGTAGCGATCATTCTTTTGTGAAAGCTCTTATTAAACTAGGTCTTGCGTTACAATATATGACAACGCGTGAACCAGAAGATGATCAAATTGAAGTTGCTATACGAGCTTTAGAAGAGGTCCGTCCACCTGAGAGTGACGCATATGAAGAGGAATAAACATGTTAGTTGATAAATTACAAGTTATTGAAGATAAATTTATGGATCTTGAGCAGCGCATTAGTGACCCAGAGGTCATTGCTCGCCAAGATGAATGGCGTAAATTGACCCGTCAACATGCTCAATTATCTGAAACCGTTGAAACGTTCCGTACTTACAAAAAAGTTTTATCTGGTATTGATGAAGCTATGGAAGTTATTGAAGATAAATCCATGGACGAAGAATTCCGAGAAATGGCTCAAGAGGAATTGAAAGAGTTAAAACCTCAAAAAGAGGAATTGGAAGAAAAGTTGCAAGTTCTATTATTGCCTAAGGATCCTAATGATGATAAAAATATTATCATTGAGATTCGCGGTGGTGCTGGCGGTGATGAAGCTGCATTATTCGCAGGCGACTTGTTCCGTATGTACACAAAATATGCGGAAAGCCAAGGCTGGCGTTGTGAGATTATCGATGCTAATGAACCAGAGCTTGGTGGCTTTAAAGAGGTTATTTTCTCTGTGGATGGTGAAAATGTATACTCTAAGATGAAATTTGAATCTGGTGTACATCGTGTACAACGTGTACCGGCTACAGAAACACAAGGCCGTGTACATACATCTACAGTTACAGTAGCCGTATTGCCAGAGATGGAAGATGTTGATATTGAAGTTAATGAAAAAGATTTAAAAATTGATACATATCGTGCGAGTGGTGCCGGTGGTCAGCATATCAATAAAACAGAGTCTGCTGTTCGTATTACACACTTACCATCTGGTATCGTTGTAGCGTGTCAAGATCAACGATCTCAATTACAAAACCGTGAAAAAGCTATGCGTGTATTGCGTGCTAAGTTACAGGATCAAGCTGAACAAGAGGCCATTTCTAGTATGGCTGCAGATCGTAAGAGTCAAGTCGGCACAGGTGATCGTAGTGAACGTATTCGCACCTATAACTACCCACAAGGTCGTGTCACAGATCATCGTATTAATTTAACATTATATAAATTAGATGCTATTTTAAATGGCGATCTTGATGAAATTATTCAAGCCTTAAATGCTGCAGACCAAGCGGCAAAAATGCAGGAGGCTAATACAAATGCATAAGGAGATTTGGACAATCGGTCGTATTCTCCAGTGGACAGAGCAGTACTTTCAAAGCAAGGAGATGGATACACCTCGACTTGATGGGGAAGTACTGCTTTCTCACGTTTTAGGTAAAGATCGGATTTATCTATATACCCATTATGACCAACCGCTTATTCAAGACGAGCTCGATGCCTTTAGGCCTCTCGTTCAACAACGAGCTAAGGGACATTGTGTAGCGGCTATCATTGGGGAAAAGGACTTTATGGGGTTGACCTTTAAAGTGAATGATAAGGTATTAATTCCACGACCTGATACGGAAACCTTGATTGAGCATGTACTAGGTACTTATCCAAAAGATAGTAATCTGCGTATTCTTGATGTATGCACAGGCCCTGGGACAATATTATTAAGTCTGTTACATTATTTGCCAAATTCTAGTGGTGTTGGTTTAGATATCTCCACAGATGCTTTACCGGTGGCACGCGAAAATGGTGAGTCCTTTAATTTATCTGACCGAGTACAATTTATGGAATCAGATATGTTCCACACTTTATATGGAAAAAAAGAGAAATTTGATCTTATTGTTTCTAATCCGCCATACATTCGAACTGGTGATTTAAAGATGTTGTCTCCAGATGTGTTAAATGAGCCTCATATTGCATTATTTGGTGGAGAGGATGGACTTCAATTTTATCGAATCTTAGCTAAAGAATGTAGAAATTATTTAAACGCTAATGGCCGTGTGGCGTTTGAAGTAGGCTTTGACCAAGCAGAAGAGGTAGGTGCTTTATTGCAAGAAACAGGTCAATATTCGAATATTCATTTTATAGCTGACCTCGGTGGTTATAACCGCGTAGTGACAGCTGTATATGAGGGCTAATATGGATACTAAAATCATTACAAATCCATCAGAACAAGATATAGATACTTTAGCCCGTGCTTTGCGCAATGGTGAATTGGTATCTATACCTACAGAAACTGTATATGGATTAGGTGCTAATGGGTTAGATCCGGAGGCGATGGATAAAATCTACACCGCTAAAGGTCGCCCTTCCGATAATCCACTTATTTTACATGTTCCTAATAGTGAAAGTATAAAACCTTTAGTAACAGAGGTTTCAAATACGGCACAATTATTAATGGATACATTTTGGCCTGGTCCGTTGACAATCACATTGCCTAAATCAGATTTAGTGCCAGATCGTGCTACAGGCGGGTTACCTCGTGTTGCTTTACGTTGCCCTGATCATGAGCTTTGTCGAGCTTTACTAGAGCGTGCTGGTGTACCTATAGCGGCTCCTAGTGCTAATATATCTGGACGGCCAAGTCCCACAACGGCACAAGATGTTTATCATGATATGAAGGACCGTATTTCCTATATTTTAGATGCTGGTTCATGTACGATTGGTGTAGAGTCTACTGTGGTGGAAGTTCATGATGATAAGGTCATTATATTGAGACCTGGTGGAATTACAAAAGCACAGCTAGAAGATGTTGTGTCTACTGTTGAGTATGATACTGCTCTCGTTAATGCAACAACTAAGCCAAAGGCTCCTGGTATGAAGTATACCCATTATGCTCCTGATGCACCTATGACAGTTGTTGTAGGCAGTCCAGAAGATGTAGCAAGTACTTTCAAAGAGCTTTCTGCAGAGGTAGAAGGTCCCATAGGTTGTTTGGTAAGTCATGAAACGTATAACTTGATTAAAGAGGATACACGCTTTATATGTCATTGTTTTGGACATCATAGTGATGCTTTATCATTAGGTCATGACTTTTACAAAAGTCTATTACATTTTAATGAAAATCATGTTACCCTAATCTTGGCAGAAGGTGTTGATGATGACGGTTTTGGTGTTGCTATTATGAATCGTATGGAGAAGGCATCGAGCCATCATATCATTTATAAGTAAATTTACTAGCATAAAAATGTCCACTGATAATAGAAATATGTCTTTACATATTGGATGAATTTGCTATAATGTATAAAGTAATCACAAAATGTGATTAAGTAAGGATGTTATTATGAATATTTTATTTGTGTGTACCGGTAACACTTGCCGTAGCCCTATGGCTGAAGGTATTACACGGGCACTTGCAGCGGAGCAACATAAGGATGTTACCACTGTATCGGCTGGGTTATTTGCCGCTTATGGCGCAAAACCAACTGAACAAGCCGTGGAAGCCGTCCGTTCCATTGCAGATATTTCTGATCATGAGTCGAGACCATTGACGATGGAACTCGTGAATGCAGCAGATCTTATCATTGGTATGACGAAAGATCACAAATCTGTACTACTTCGCCAATTCCCATTTGAGGAAAGTAAAATCAAAACGATTTCCGAGTGGGGTGGTCAAGATGGTGATGTTACGGACCCATATGGATCTGATCAAACCGTATATAATCAATGTGCGGAACAAATTTATCACTTAGTAGAGGCTGGTCTTACATCAGTGCCTCAGAAGGCGTAGGAGATGAAATTATGAAAGTTGCAATCGGTTGTGATCATGGCGGATTAAATTTAAAGGCATCCGTTAAGGAATTGTTAAATGCATTGGGACATGAAGTAGAGGACTTTGGCTGTCATACAGCTGATTCTTGCGACTATCCTGATATTGCTGTACCTGTAGCAAATGCAGTTGTATCTGGTCAAGTAGACAGAGGTATTTTGATTTGTGGTACTGGTATTGGTATCGGTATTGCAGCAAATAAGATTGCAGGTATTCGCGCTGCTCTTTGTCATGATACATTCTCTGCCCATGCATGTCGTGAACATAATGACGCTAATATTCTCACAATGGGGGAACGCGTTATCGGCCCCGGCCTTGCAAAGGACATCGTTACTATTTGGATGGCAACGGATTTTGAAGGTGGCCGTCATGAACGCCGTGTGGAAAAGATTAAAGCCTTAGAGAAGTAATACATCGTTACCTTATACGCATATATTTACATGAGGAGGATACTTATGAGTTTCTTAGAAAAACAAGACCCTAATATTCAAGCTGTTATCAATCAGGAGTTGGCACGTCAACGTGACAAATTGGAAATGATTGCTTCTGAAAACTTCGTTTCTCAAGCAGTAATGGAAGCTCAAGGTAGCGTATTAACAAACAAATATGCAGAAGGGTATCCTGGTAAACGTTATTATGGTGGTTGTGAAAATGTTGATGTTATTGAAACATTAGCTATTGAACGTGCAAAACGCTTGTTCGGTGCAGAACATGCTAACGTGCAACCTCACTCTGGTTCTCAAGCAAACTTTGGCGTGTATTTCGCATTATTACAACCAGGTGATACTATTGTGGGCATGAACTTGTCCCATGGCGGTCACTTAACTCATGGTTCCCCTGTTAACGTATCTGGTACATATTTCAACGTAGTACCTTACGGTGTAGATGCAGAAACACAACAAATCGATTACGATGAGTTCCGCAAGATTGTCTTGGAAGCAAAACCTAAATTGATTATTGCCGGTGGTAGTGCTTATAGCCGTCAAATCGACTTCAAAAAAATGGCTGATGTAGCTCATGAAGTTGATGCTATCTTCATGGTAGATATGGCTCACTTCGCAGGCCTTGTAGCAGCAGGTTTACATCCAAATCCTGTAGAATATGCTGATATCGTTACTACAACAACTCATAAAACATTGCGTGGCCCTCGTGGTGGTATGATTCTTTGCAAAGAAAAGTATGCTAAAGCAATCGATAAAGCCATTTTCCCTGGCATCCAAGGGGGTCCTTTGATGCATGTTATCGCTGCTAAAGCCGTAGCATTTGGTGAAGCTTTACAACCTGAGTTCAAAGTATATGCACAACAAGTCATCGACAATGCAAAAGCGTTGGCTGCAGCATTGCAAGAAAAGGGCTTAACAATTGTTTCTGGTGGTACAGATACTCATGTTATGCTTGTAGATGTTCGTAATACTGGTTTAACTGGTAAAGAAGCTGAACACTTACTCGATGAAGTAGGTATTACATGTAATAAAAATACAATTCCATTTGATCCAGCTAGCCCATTTGTAACAAGCGGCATTCGACTTGGCACGCCAGCTCTTACGACACGTGGTTTGCAAGTGAAAGATATGGAAGAAATTGCCGATATTATTGCAGTGGTTCTTAAAAATCCTGAAGATAAATCGGTCCATGAAGAAGCTAATAAACGTGTCGCTACACTTTGTGAAGCGTATCCATTGTACTAATCGATTACATTAAAATTACATTATATATTTATAGTCCTATAAGTTTATAGGTAGTATAAAAGGGGTGTGCCCTCGGCACATCCCTTTTAATATTTTTATGGCATGATTTTCTAATCTGTGATAGAGTAAATATGATAGTTAATAGCTAGAATGGGATATGTATATTGTTTTATAGGAGGACAGTCATGAAAGTTAATGTTATGACACATCCATTGATTCAACACAAAGTTACATTGATGCGTGACGTACAAACCGGCTCTAAAGATTTCAGAGAACTACTTGATGAAATTACTATGTTGATGGGGTATGAAATTACACGCAACTTACCACTTGAGGATGTGGAGGTAGAAACACCATTAACTAAAATGATTGGCAAACGAATTGCAGGTAAAAAATTGGGTATTATTCCAATTCTTCGCGCTGGTCTAGGTATGGTAAATGGTATGCTTAGTTTAATTCCAACTGCAAAAGTTGGTCATATCGGTTTGTACCGTGATCCTGAAACTTTGAAACCAGTAGAATACTACTGTAAACTACCATCTGACGTAGGCGAACGTGACTTTATCGTAACTGATCCAATGCTTGCTACTGGAGGAAGTGCAGCAGCAGCTATTACATTGTTAAAAGAAAAAGGAGCTAAGCATATTAAGTTAATGTGCTTAGTGGCTGCTCCTGAAGGTGTAGAGGCTGTAAATAAAGAACATCCTGATGTACCTATTTATGTAGCAGCACTTGATGAAAAGCTTAATGATCATGGTTACATCTTGCCTGGCTTAGGTGATGCAGGTGACCGTATCTTCGGTACAAAATAAAATACAATAAAGTAAAACGATATATTAAAATATAATAAGAGGACATGACGACATATTATTAGATTTGAAATAATAACAAATCATCTAAGGCGTATGTCGTTTTCTCTTATTTAGGGTTGAATAAAATTTACATAAGGTATACAATACAAGTGTAAAAGTATTTTTTTATTTTAGGTGGGACGGATTTTGTTCACATGGGACGAAAAACGATTCATACGATCCAAACGGGTAAAGGAGGGACCCGATGAACGAATTTCTAATGATATGTGAACGTATTGTTCCTGAAATTGTTAGCGTATTGAAGGAGCGATACAAAATACTAAACCACCTTGTTTATGAAGAGCCTATAGGCCGTAGGACATTAGCTACTGCAACGGACCTTCCTGAGCGAACCGTACGAAGTCATATTGAGTTAATGCGTGCTAATGGTCTTGTAGACATTTATAAACCAGGGATTTTTCTCACTGATGAGGGACATGCAATTGTTCCAAAGTTGCGAAATTTTTTAAATGAGCTAGATCGTATTAACGAGCTAGAACATCGATTGACTGAAGCACTTCATATCGATAGGGTTATCATCACTCCTACTGAAGGAACCTTGATGGTTAAAAAGTTAGGTTTTGCAGCAGCAAAGCTATTACAGGAATTATTAGAGCCTGACTCTGTAGTTGCCATCAGTGGTGGCAGTACAATGGCTGCAGTAGCTGAAGAGATGCCAGTATTACCATTTAATCCTATTGTTGTACCTGCCCGGGGTGGCGTTGGTGAGGTAGTGGAGTACCAAGCTAATGTAATCGCTTCTGTGTTAGCTGAAAGACTTCGCGGGTCCTATAAGATGCTCCATTTACCTGATGGACTTTCACAAGACTCATTACATATGCTCATGACTTGTGAACCGCAAATTAAAGAAATTGGAGATCTCATTAGTAGGACTGACGTACTATTATTTGGTATTGGTACTGCAATGCGCATGGCAGATCAGCGCCATATTGCTGATGATGTGCGTAAGCAGTTGATAGATAATCATGCGGTAGGTGAAGCACTTGGTCAATATTGTGACATTGAGGGTAAGTTAATTTATTCTACTAATAATATTGGTTTATCACTTCCTGATGTAGTAAAGGTTCCCAATGTTATTGCTGTAGCTGGTGGACAAGAAAAAGCGAATGCTATTATAGGTGTGATGCGAGCTTGTCAAAAAGGTATACTCATAATTGATGAGCAAGCAGCGGAGGGGATGCGTCAATTGTTACAAATTTCTGCCTTATAGGCGAATTAGTAGTTATAAATTTTAGTTTGAATTTGGTTAGAATTTTTGTTATTAGGAGGATCTAACAATGGCAGTAAAAGTTGGTATTAACGGTTTTGGTCGTATTGGTAAATGTGTAGTTCGCGCAGCGATTAATAATCCTGACGTTGAGGTTGTAGCAATTAATGCAACTGGTGATAATGAAGGTACTGCATTATTGTTAAAATACGACTCCGTACATGGTACAATTCCTAACGAAGTAACATTCGACGAAGAAAATATCTATGTTGATGGCAAAAAAATCCGCGTATTCCACGACCGCGATGCTTCCAAATTACCTTGGTCTGAAGAAGGCGTAGAAATCGTAATTGAATGTACAGGTAAATATCGCGATGCAGAAGAAGCAAAAGTTCATTTAGAACAACCTACAGTTAAAAAGGTATTGATTTCTGCACCTGGTAAAAATGAAGACTTAACTATGGTTATGGGTGTTAACCAAGATATGTACGATCCTGCAAAACACCATATCATCTCCAATGCATCTTGCACAACAAACTGTTTGGCTCCATTCGCTAAAGTATTATGCGATGAATTCGGTATCAAACGCGGTATGATGACTACAATTCATTCCTACACAAATGACCAAAAAATTCTTGATGCACGTCATAAAGACCCTCGCCGTGCTCGTGCTGCAGCAATGTCCATCATTCCTACAACAACTGGTGCAGCAAAAGCTGTTGCTAAAGTATTGCCTCAATTAAAAGGTAAATTAGATGGCTTCGCATTGCGCGTTCCTACTCCAGACGTATCTGCAACAGATCTTGTTTGCGAACTTGAAAAACCGGCTACTAAAGAAGAAATCAATGAAGCATTCCGCAAAGCAGCAGCTGGTGAATTAAAAGGTATTCTTGGTGTATCTGATGTACCATTGGTATCCTGTGATTTCAGCTCTGATCCTCGTAGCTCCATTGTTGATGCTGATTTGACAATGGTTATGGATGGCAACATGGTAAAAGTTGTTTCTTGGTATGACAACGAATGGGGTTACTCCGAACGTCTTATCGACATGGCCGCATTTGTAGCAAGCAAAGGCTTATAATCAGGAGGCTTTGATGAAACAAACAATTGAAGGTTTACAAGTAGCTAATAAAACAGTATTTGTTCGTGTTGATTTTAATGTTCCTATGAAAGATGGTGTCATCACTGATGACACTCGTATTCGTAGTGCATTACCTACTATCAATTACTTAATCGAAAAAGGGGCAAAGGTTATCCTTGCTTCTCACTTTGGTCGTCCTAAGGGAGAACGCAAACCAGAAATGTCTTTGGCACCATGTGCTAAGCATTTATCTGACCTTATCAACAAGCCTGTAGCATTCGTAGATGACTGCATTGGTCCTAAAGTTGAAGAAGCTGTAAAAGCATTACAATCTGGTGATGTATTGATGCTTGAAAATTTGCGTTACCACAATGAAGAAACTAAAAATGACCCTGAGTTTGCTAAGCAATTGGCATCTCTTGCAGATGTTGCTATCAATGATGCGTTTGGTGTATCTCACCGTAATGCGGCATCTGTAGTCGGTATTGCTGATTATATCCCTATGGCAGCAGGTTTCTTGCTCAAAAAAGAAATTGACGCATTAAGTGCAGCTATAGTACATCCCAAAACACCTATGGCAGCTATTATTGGTGGCGCGAAAGTTACAGATAAAATCTCCGTTATTTCTAGCTTATTGCCTAAAGTTGATGTAATGATCATCGGTGGCGGTATGGCTAATGCGTTCATTAAAGCACAAGGTTGTAATATTGGTAGCTCCTTATTTGAAGAAGGTCAAGAAGTTATTGCTACAGACCTTGTTATGGAAGCTCGCGTAGCAGGTGCTAAATTACTGACACCTATCGATGCTGTAGTTGCAGATGCTTTCAGCAACGATGCTAATACTAAAATTGTAGATGTTGATCAAATCGAAGACGGCTGGATGATATTAGATATTGGGCCTAAAACCCGCGAACTTTATGTAGAAGCATTGGCGCCAATGAAGACTATTATTTGGAATGGTCCTATGGGCGTATTTGAAATGGAAAACTTTGCAGCTGGTACAAATGCAGTAGCGAAAGCTGTAGCTGAATCTGATGCGATGACTATCGTTGGTGGTGGCGACTCTGTAGCAGCCATTGAAAAAAGTGGTTTAGCAGATAAAATTAGCCACATCTCCACAGGTGGCGGTGCATCTTTAGAATTCTTAGAAGGCAAAATTCTACCGGGTATTGCTGCATTGTCCGAGGCATAATATGAGAAAACTCATTATTGCAGGGAATTGGAAAATGAATGGCACCATTGCATCTGGATCAATTCTGATCGAAGCGTTTAACAGCGTGTTACAAGATATGGAATTGTTCTGTGATGTAGTTGTATGTCCGCCTTTCACAGCCATCGAACATGCGGTAGCATTGACGAAAAATACAGCTATGGAAGTAGGCGCACAAACTATGGATTATCATGATGCTGGTGCGTTCACTGGTGAAATTTCACCACTTATGCTTACAGAGGTAGGCGTTAATTATGTAATCATTGGTCATTCTGAGCGCCGTGAATATTATGGCGAAACAGATGAGACGGTAAATGCAAAAATTAAAAGTGCATTTCATCATAATTTGAATCCTATTGTCTGTGTTGGTGAAAGCTTAGAACAACGTGAAACTGGTCATACGATTGACTGGATTACGTCACAACTTAAAGGGGCTTTGGCTGATATTCCTAAAGAGCAAGTCAGCCAATTGATTATTGCGTATGAACCAATTTGGGCTATCGGTACTGGCAAGACCGCAACGGCTGATCAAGCCGAAGAGGTATGTAAAGAAATTCGAAGTTACATTCGATCTTTATACGATAGTGAAACTGCTGAGGCAATACGCATCCAATATGGTGGTAGCGTTAAATCAGAAAATGCATTAGAAATTCTTGGAGAGCCTAATATAGATGGAGCTCTTGTAGGTGGTGCATCCCTTGTGGTTGATGAATTTATTGATATTATTAAAGCGGCGAATCAAGTAAGCGCTTAATATGAGGTTAAAAATGGCTAAATTAGAGGCTCCCGTAATGCTAGTCATCTTAGATGGCTTTGGCTTGGGGGATCAAACAGATACAACCAATGCTGTAGTACAGGCGAAGCCGCTCTGTTTTAATCAATTATGGGATACGTATCCACATACAACATTAGAAGCATCAGGGCTTGCGGTAGGCCTTCCAGAAGGTCAAATGGGGAACTCTGAAGTAGGCCATTTAAATCTTGGCTCTGGTCGCATCGTCTATCAAGATTTGACACGTATTACAAAAGATGTCGAGTCCGGTGAGTTTTATAATCGTCCTGTTATGAAGGAACTATACAAAGTAGCTAAAGAACAAAGCTTACATCTTATTGGGTTAGTTTCAGACGGCAATGTGCATTGCTCCTTAGATCACATTAAGGCAGTCATTAAAGGAGCTCATGATAATGGGATCGAGCATGTGTATGTACATGCTTTGCTCGATGGTCGTGATGTAGCTCCGCAATGTGCACAAGGTTATTTAAAAGACTTAGAAGCGTATATGGCTGAGTTAAACTGTGGCAAGATTGCTACTGTGAGTGGTCGCTATTATGCGATGGACCGCGATAATCGTTGGGATCGTGTTGAGTTGGCATACAATGCGATTGTAAATGGTCAAGGTGAAACAGCTGCATCTGCTTGTGAAGCGGTGCAACAGTCCTATGATAAAGATGCAGCAGATGAGTTTGTTCTTCCTACAGTCATTGATGGTGAAGGAACCATCAAAAATGGTGATGCTGTCATCTTCTGTAACTTCCGTCCAGATCGTGGTCGTGAACTTACAAAAGCACTAGTATTACCTGATTTTGATGGCTTTAAACGGAAGCCACTATCTATATATATGGCAACTATGACAAAATACGAGGATGGTTTGCCCGTACATATTGTGTATGAAAAGGATACATTATCTGAAACATTAGGTGAAGTTCTAAGTGCAGGTGGTTATCGCCAATTGCGTATTGCGGAAACAGAAAAGTATGCTCATGTTACATATTTCTTCAATGGCGGTGAAGAGGAACCCTTTGAAGGTGAGGACCGCATTCTCGTAAAATCCCCTCAAGTGGCAACCTATGATTTACAGCCAGAAATGAGCGCTTATGAAGTGACCGATAAGGTTGTACAAGCAATTCAAGATGAAACGTATGATATGATCATTTTGAACTTTGCTAATCCAGATATGGTCGGTCATACGGGTAGCTTTGAAGCCGCTGTTAAAGCAGTTCAAGCTGTGGATACTTGTTTGGGGCGTATTGTAGAGGCTATTCGCAGCAAAAATGGTCATCTGTTGATTACAGCAGACCATGGCAATGCTGAGCTTATGGTCAACCATGAAACCGGTAAGGTGCATACGGCACATACTACGAATTTAGTTCCTTTAATTTTAATGAGCGACACACTTAAAACAGCTACATTAGAAGCTGGTAAACTATGTGATATTGCGCCTACATTATTAGACTTGGCTGGTATAGAACAACCAACAGCCATGACAGGACATAGTTTAGTGCATAAAGCATAATATGGAGCTTTCACTATATTAGTAGTTAATTAGAGTTATAAGCCTATAAGGTTAAGCTCAATATATATAATGGCTGTCAGATGGCAGTTATTCCATTAGATTTTATGAGGTGAAGAAATGGCAGTAATTGAACAAGTCATTGCAAGAGAGATTTTAGATTCCCGCGGTAATCCAACAGTTGAAGTTGAAGTATGTTTAGAAGATGGTACTATTGCGACAGCAGCAGTTCCATCTGGTGCTTCTACAGGTATGTTTGAAGCCGTAGAATTACGGGATGGAGATAAATCCCGTTACTCCGGTAAAGGTGTTTTAAAAGCTATCGATAATGTAAATGCTAAAATCGGTCCTGCACTTATCGGTTATGATGCTACAGAACAAGTAGCAATCGATAACTTGATGTTGCAACTTGACGGTACAGACAATAAATCTAACCTTGGTGCAAATGCAATTCTTGGCGTATCCATGGCAGTAGCTCGTGCGGCGGCTGAATCTTTGGACTTGCCATTATTTGTATATCTTGGTGGCTTCAATGCTAAAGAGTTGCCAGTTCCTATGATGAATATCTTGAATGGTGGCGCACATGCAGATAACAACGTAGATATTCAAGAATTCATGATCATGCCTGTAGGCGCTAAATCTTTTGCAGAAGCTCTTCGTAGCTGTGCAGAAGTATACCATACTTTGAAATCCGTACTTCACAATAAAGGTCTTAGTACTGCAGTAGGTGATGAAGGTGGTTTCGCACCTAACTTGTCATCTAATGAAGAAGCATTAGAAGTAATCTGTGAAGCTATTAAAGCTGCTGGTTATGAACCAGGAAAAGATTTCAAATTGGCACTTGATTCTGCATCTTCTGAATTCTACGAAGATGGTAAATACAATCTAGCTGGCGAAGGCAAAGTTAAAACAGCAGCTGAAATGGTTGACTTCTATGAGTACTTAGTAGGTAAATACCCAATCGTATCCATCGAAGATGGCCTTGCTGAAGAAGATTGGGACGGTTGGAAATTGTTGACAGATCGTCTTGGCGATCGCGTACAACTTGTTGGTGACGATTTATTTGTAACTAACACAAAACGTTTGGCTCGTGGTATTGAACTTGGTGTAGGTAACTCTATTCTTGTAAAAGTTAATCAAATTGGTACCCTCACTGAAGCTTTCGATGCTATGGAACTTGCTAAACGCGCAGGCTATACCT
Organism: Veillonella parvula DSM 2008; assembly: GCF_000024945.1. NCBI lineage: Bacteria > Bacillati > Bacillota > Negativicutes > Veillonellales > Veillonellaceae > Veillonella > Veillonella parvula. Next base: position 1,251,340 of record NC_013520.1, on the reverse strand, counting down.
GTGTAGTATCTCACCGCTCTGGTGAAACTGAAGATACATTCATTGCAGATATTGCTGTAGCTGTAAATGCTGGTCAAATTAAGACTGGTGCACCAGCTCGTTCTGAACGTGTAGCGAAATATAACCAATTGCTTCGTATTGAAGAAATGTTATATGAAACAGCACAATATAAAGGTAATGATGTTTTTTATAACTTAAAATAAGATACGTTTTATCTAACAGTTTAATAAGGGCGCCCTTCGGGGCGCCTTTTTTGTATGTCTAAAAATAGAAAAGTTTTCGCTTCGTGGATTTTTAAAAATAAAAAAGGGATTTAGAGGCTGATGTCGAAACCTATAACGCCATATGCTAGTGTGAGGTAAAAACATACCGCAAGGTATTGGAGGTGACCATGTATGTAGACGTAACATTAGACGATATTATCTTGTATGCCTTAGAACACCATGTAAGCGATATCCACTTTGATCCCGTTAAAACTGGTGCTCATGTTCGGTTACGACAAGATGGACTGCTGCAACATTACATGACTGTATCATTTGAGGAAGCTGAACTCATTATCAATCGCATCAAGGTGTGTAGTTCTTTAGATATTAGCGAGAAGCGTTTACCCCAAGATGGTCGTTGGGCTTGGAGTCATAAAGATAAGTCTGTAACAATGCGTGTGTCTACATTGCCTAGCCTATATGGAGAAACCTTAGTATGTCGTCTTATGGGGAATGAAGGAAGCCATAAAGATTTAAAAGCGTTAGGGATGCGTAAAGATATTTTTGAGCATATTGCACAATTATTGAAACGTCCTTATGGCTTATTGCTTATCTGTGGGCCGACTGGCAGTGGTAAGACAGCCACCTTATACGCCATGTTACGTATGCTTAATTTAGAGGAAACAAAGTTAATCTGTCTAGAAGATCCTGTAGAGGCTGAAATAAAAGGGGCTATCCAAATTGGTATCAATGAAAAGATTGGTTTTACCTTTGCCAAAGGTCTTCGGTCTGTTTTACGGCAAGACCCAGATACGATTATGATTGGTGAAATTAGGGATAAGGAGACCGCAGAGTTAGCCGTTAAGTCTGCTTTAACGGGGCATCGCGTATTATCTACTATACATACCAATACAGCTATAGGCGTTGTAACACGACTCATGGATATGGGGGTAGAGCCGTATTTAATACGGGCTACATTAATGGGAGCTATTGCACAACGGCTAGTACGAAAATTCGATGGTACAGTATATCAAGGACGGACTGCTTTATTTGAATACTTAGAAATACCAGCTAATTTGGCTCATTGGGACCAATTAGAAACACATTTATTATTGTCATTAGAAGAGTCTGCTCGTGAGGCCGTATCTCAGCATGTTACATCTATAGAGGAGGTGCATCGTTGTGGACTTATGTTGTAAGAGTGAAAGTTTAGAAACTATTGTAGAAATGGCAATACAATTATCATCAACAGATATTCATCTACAATGTGGGCAGCCTATTTATTTGCGACATGGTGATGGATTAAAGGCTACTTCGTTTATGTGTACTACAGAATTAATCGAGGATATTTTGCGCCGTTGTGGTATAGCCTCCTATGAGTGGCAGTCGCTTGATGAGGCTTGTTCCTGTTGTGGTGTGCGGATCCGTATTCATCTATATCGAGCTAATCAGACTATATGTGGTACATTGCGATTACTCTGTCATCAACAACTAAAGTTAGATGACAATAGTGAGGGGCAACTGTTACAAAAATTATGTGAAGCACATGATGGTCTATTGCTTGTTTGTGGACCTACAGGCAGTGGTAAAAGTTTTACCTTAGCTTGTTGTATTGATTACATTAATCAGACTATGGAGCGGCACATTATTACCTTAGAGGACCCCATAGAATTTGAGTTTGCACCTAAGAAGTCTTTAATACATCAACGACAATTAGGTGCTGATATCAATACTATGTCAGATGGTATTCGAGATGCCTTACGAGAGGATCCGGATGTCATTATGGTAGGCGAACTTCGAGATCGTGAAACTCTTGAAGCGGCACTTCATGCGGCAGAGACTGGTCACCTTGTAATGGCGACCATGCATACACAGCGTGCAGTGATGGCTGTTCATCGTATGATTTCACTGTTTCCTGGGGAGCAACAAGAAGAGGTACGCAATCAAATATCTCAAGTGTTACGTGCCGTTATATGTCAGCGTTTACTTCGATGGAATAAAAAGTTCATTACTATTCGTGATATTTTGCTAAATACCCATGCAGTAGCAAATTTGATACGGACCCGTAAGGAACCACAAATCATTTCTATCCAAGAAACACAACTACCAATGAAAACATTAGAAATGGCTGTGCGAGATGTAAAGGCACAATATGGAGCTCAACAACAATTACATACCTTGCTTGATCAACAATTATCGTAGGTGAATATATGGAGGCTTATGAATATGTCGTAAAAAATAATCAAAATGAAACAGAAAAAGGTTTGATGTGGGGGGATTCAGAACAGGAAATTGCAATACGGTTAAAACGAGATGGCTATAAAATTTATAGGATATCGTTGCAGGATGAAAAAAAGAAACATAAATGGAATCATACTATGGTGGTAGATGTGACTTATCAATTAGGTCTACTCATTGAATCTGGTGTTCCATTACGGCGTGCCTTACAGTTACTCTGTCAGGGGAAACGAGGACTACTCTATACAGCTTTATATGAATCTATAGAGCGTGGTCAGACTTTATCACAAGCTTTACGAAGTGAAGGATGTCCTCCTATTGCTTTGGCTTTACTAGAAAGTGGTGAAGCAGCGGGCACCTTGGGTGAAAGTTTACAATATATATCCCGTCACTATGATTGGGAGAGGCAGCTGAAACAAAAGGTTATAAGTGCTATTTCTTACCCTTTATTTCTTCTTTTAATGATGAATATATTTTTTCTAGTCACCATTTTGTTTATTATTCCTTCATTTGAAAATGTATTTACCACTATGCATATTACATTACCTTTGATGACGCGAGCTCTTTTTGTATTAGGACAAGGGTTAAAATCGCATCCTCTAATGGTAATAGCTATACATTGTGTTGTAATAGGTTCATTAGCATTTGCTTATAAACAACATAGTATAAAGTGTAAAGTACATCGTTGGCTTTGGCTATTGGCTCACCGATACCAATGGAGTACTTGTGTGTACTATACGAGCATGTTAAAAGTTTGGGCTCTCTTACTAGATTCTGGTATCTCTATTATTCACACCATGAATATCACTCGCCCTTTGTGGGGGAATATATATGGTGCTGAATGTAGTGAACAGGTGGAAGCAAAGTTATTATCAGGACACTCATTTGAAGAAAGTTTGCGTAGTGGTCAAATAGGAAATTCTTTTATATGGCAAATGATCTCCATTGGAGAAGAGAGTGGCGAATTAGTAAAAATGTTAAACCACTGTGGATACTACTATGAATCTATACTTTCAAAATATATTTCTCGTTTAGAACGATTGTTGGAACCGATTCTACTAACCGTAATGGGAATTGGTGTAGCCGTATTAGTTGTATCTGTTATGTATCCCTTATTTACGTCCATTGCCAACTTAGGAGGTCAATAGACAATGTTATTACTTAACTATTAAAAAGGAGGATATTATGAATTCTTTTATGCATATGATTCATGGAGTGAATCATCAATTAGAAATGTGCGGTCAATGGGTCGTAGATCGATTACATATTTCTCGTGTTCGAGAAGGGTTTAAGAAATCGAGAAAAGGCGGATTTACTCTCGTTGAATTAATGGTTGTAGTGGCGGTTATCGCTATATTAGCAGCTATTGCGATGCCACAATTCTTATCTGCTGCGGATAAAGCTCGAAACGCTAAGGAAACAGCAGATATTCAAATTATAAAAAATGCCACTCAGTTGTATATGATCGATAAAAATGTCGATACACCTCCAACAGTAGAAAATTTATATAAGGAAGGTTATCTTACTGAACATGTTAAGACTGCAAAAGGGAAAGAATACACTATTACTTATGAAGTAGTCAGTGGTGGGACCTCAAAATCTGTTGTTGTTAAAGCACCTAATGAGCCTTAATTAACTTGTATAGGTTATGAATTACATACGTTAGTTATATGAAAGGACAAGGTATGAAAGGGACCAATTATGTAATAGGCCTTTTTGTATATATAGCATCTATAGTTCTGCCTATTATAGTTTCATCAAAAGCAATATCTTATACTCACATTGCTTTGTATGCTGTGTTTTCACTCATCATCATAGCAGGTGCTACCATCGATATGCATTACTATATATTGCCCGATGAAGGAGCGCTAGCTCTTGTAATAGGAGGGATTATGTATAGCTATATAAATGATAAATCTATGTTAGTAACCGTGTTAAGTGTTATGAGCGTAGGGGCTATTACATATGGACTTCGTTTGATCAGCCATAAAGGTTTTGGCATAGGAGATATTAAATGGTTTTCTGCTATTGCAATGTGGCTCTCGCCATGGGAAATTATATGTTTCTTTTACGTAGCATTTTGTGTTGGTTCTCTCTATCTCTTACTAACAGGTTATCGTAATCGATATATCCCTTTTGGTCCCTTTCTATGCTTTGGTGGATGGTGTGCCTTACATGGGGGTTCCTATATGGAGGTGCTTTACCAATGGTTAAGGTACAACTTATAAATCGTCAAAGTGGATCTTTACTGGCGGAATGGATTATTACACTTGGTTTAATTTTACTGCTCATCTCTATTGCTTTACCTATTGTAATAACACCTAGTCGTTATACCTTAAATGGTACTACGCAAGAGGTGGTGTATATGCTCAAGAAAGTTCAACTTTGGTCTATGCTAGGGCATAAATCTAATGGTAAAGGGAGAATGCTTTTTATATTAAATAAGGACAGTTACACCTTAGAGGAAGATGCTAATCATCATACGGTAAACATATCATTGCCGCCAAATATTGAGAGCACGCGGTCTATGACCATTATTTCTTTTTCAGCTTTAGGCTTACCTTATGATGGGACAGAAATTATTTTGAAAGATCGTGAAAGTGGTGAGAAAAATCGCATATGGATATCTGTACAAACGGGGCGTATTAGGTGGGAAGAAATGCACTGAAGGATTTATGTATGGCGATGCTTTAATATCAGCTGCTATAATCATGCTCATTTTACCTATTGTATTATCTATATTTTGGATGGCTACTCTTACGGTATATAAGGCGTATTATTGGGATCATATATTGCAAGATACCATAACGTATTTAGAAAGGGCTAAAGCTTCTTACTATAAAACTGGAACAATAGAAGCAGGTGTATATAACTCTCAATTCACTATGAGTCCTAGTGAAAAAATTACCTATAAAACACATATAAAGCCTGTAGTGATAGAAGGTGTATCTTTACAACGATTAACAGTAGATGCCATCGATAATCAATCTGTTGTCTACTCTCTATCAGTTGATTTGGAGGGGATACATTGAACGGCGAGGATATAGAAAAGGTAATTGGAAAGAACAAAGAATATAAGCAGAATCCTATAGCAAATAAGAATAAAAATAATAATAAGAAAAATAATAGTAAGAATAGAAATAATATGGGATTTATTTTGTATTCTACGCTCATTAGCATGACGATTTCTGTCATAGTTCTTACCATATTGTTAGGCATCGTATTCTATGCAGTTATGTGGGATGCTAAATTACTGGATAGTGTAGCTATGATGGAGGATGGCCGATATACACGGCGGATGGTTGTGGCTCAAATGATATGGAACCCTGTGAAGGTTACTGTAGAAGACCATAATAAGAGTTTATATATTCACGATACAAAACGTACAACCTTAACTGTACAACGTCATGCACTATACAGAAAATTAACAGATAGTAGCTTGCAGCCTGTCAGTGGCAGTCGAATTGTAGGAACTACAGATAAACGAAATGTGGGCTATACTCAGGAATATCCTTTTAGTGTTGATACTAATGGGACCGTGTATTTGCGCTGGTATATTAACAATCGTTTTGTTAATGATAGGAAATATACAAGTGGTTATGGAGGACTAACCATATATGAGGTCTCCATTGGACAGAGTGCTATTTATGATTGGTATAAAAGTAAAGAGGAGACAAGTCATGAACATAGGAGCCCATAACGCGGGCTTTATTACATATATAGCGATACTTACGATGTCCTTTTTATTACTATTAGCTTTTATGGGGCTTCGTATAGGACAAATATGTGAAAGTAATGTGGTAGATGAATTGCATTTGGAAGAAGCTCATTACGCAGCACAAAGAGGTGCTCATTGGTTTGTGGGCTATTGTAAATTAGGAAATGTATGGGACTTTCAAAATAAACTAGTTGTAATAGATGATGAAAATGTAGAGATTACTATTGAAGCGGACAGCTCAACAGATAATCCGCGTCATATTATGAGTTATGGAAAACTGAGGAATAGTGAAATCGTGAGTCGTGTACATATGTATGTGACCGTAGATAAAGAAAAACATATGCATGTTATAAAGGTAAAACCTTATTGAGGTGATTCTATGAAACGAAAAAAGAAAATACATTCTGGAGTATGTATAACTGATGAACATATTGTATGTGTTACCGCTCATATAGAAAATAAAACAATGGTCATTACCGATGCGTTGGAGATGAAGCGTACGGGACCTATTGATGAAGACGTTACAAAATTTATTGAAACTTATGATTTAGACGAAGGTGCTTATAGTATTGTAGCTAATATCGATACGCAAATGCATATGGCACCCTATGATCCTCACGATTTTGATATGAAGGAATTCATAAAGTGGAATGTAGAGGACTACTTTAGCTTTGATGGGGATAGTTTCCAAATGGATGCCTGTCGTCGAGAATATCCACGCCATAATTATCATATGTTTATGGTAGCTGTAGATCGACATTCTCTAGAACTTTTGAAACAAGGTATACGAGATACTTATGCACCCGTTGATGTTATTGATTTTTGGCCTATTCCTATTTGTTATTGCTTGATGCGGCGCAGCGGTACTGTAACAGGTGTTGTAGAAGAAGGCGCCATGCATTTATGGCTTTGGTGGAATGATATATGCATTCAAGAGTGTATTGTACCTATTACTGGTAGCGATGTAGCTGAAGCTATGGATAAGTTAGAAGTGAGATTACAAGACTTTGGTATAGATGAGATACAGGGAATTCGGATGTATGGGTTAGAATCTATAACAAATGAAGAACGGACAGATATGGAAGGTATAATTTCCATGTATGGAGAAACTGAATATATTCCATTATTATTTTTAGGTCGTGGTCGTAATCGTTGCAAGCAAGGACAATTAGATTGGGACATGGCTATCGGTATGGCAGCAAGGGGGCTTAAATGGATTGGATTGGGCTGGTAAGGATAGATATATTAATTTAATGCCTCGTTCGTTACGATGGCATAGTTTATGGCATACCTATCGATACCTTTTTTATGGGATAAGTCTTATATACGTTATAGTAGGATTTGTTACATTATATAGTTGTTGGTCAAGCTATCATAGCTATGAAAATAAGAAGACAGATTTTGTACGATTGCAAGCAAATGCTCAGTATCAAGAAATACATCAACATTATGGTGAATTAATGGAAATAAGAAATAAAATAATAAAGAATAAACTCTCTAAGAATCAGACTGATATATTACCCAATACAATGGTCGTATATATTCTTGATGTCGCCATGGCAGAACATATTAGTTTACAGCATCTTAGCATTAAGGAGGGACGTATCAGTATAGATGGTATAGGCACGAGTGACGAAGTGTGTCGTAAATTTATTGCTATTCTCCAACAAAAATTACTAGGAATGGAGTGTCATGGAACGGTTAAAGCAGACAAAGGTGTTTATACATTCCATATGGATGGATCTAAAAGAGAGCACAACGTATCAGGTCGAGAAAATATTAGCGGGCCTAGTGTTGTGGGGGATACTCATTAGTCTTTCTATGTATGGGCATATCTATTTTGAAGAAAAAAATAATAACATAAAAAATCAACAAGATAATTATCTTATACAAATGAATGCTGAGTCGGATTATATAGTGTCTAATGAAGCAAAACTATTAGAATCTTTTATAGAGAACAAGACATCAAATACAAGTTCTAATACAAGTATTTTTGATTCCTTGCAAGGAGAACCATTAATGATTGTCAGTACTGATGAGCATGAAGGTATACTAGAGTTAATGTTATTAGGTAGTACAGAGCGTATGATTAATTGGATAAATACTGTTGAAGAAAAGGATCCTTCACGCCGTATAGAAATAGAAGATATAGAACGTAAAGGTAATGTAGTTTATGTACATTGTGCAGTTAAATCGATTATAAAACCGTAATGAAAATCGTGTGTATTATATAAAGACAGATTATAGATTTTATGTCTATAGTCTGTCTTTGTTTTTGGGCCATTTTATAGTACAATGAAGGATATGTAATGATAAGGGGCACATAATAGATGATAATAAAACGGAATATTATGCTCATCGGCTCTATGGGAAGTGGCAAAAGTCACTTCGGACGAAACCTTGCGGAACGCAAGGGGTGGCAATTTGTAGATACCGATCGCGTATTAGAAAGTCGTTTTGGGTTGCCCATTGCTGAGATATTTAAAAAGATAGGAGAAAAAGCATTCCGCCGCGCCGAAATGGATGTACTAAAAAAGGTTTGCTTATACCATGAAGCAGTGATTTCTGTGGGGGGGAATTTTCCTATTGAACATCGCACCTTAAAGGTATTAAAAAAATATTCCTATATTATTGGTATCCGAGCTGCACAATTCCGTATTGTGAGTCGCGTGAATCGCCGTGTTGGGAAACGGCCTACCATGGACTATAGTAATGTGAATGCCTTTGTACATGCTATGATACAATCGTGGAAGCCCGTGTATAAGCAGTGCGATTTTGTACTAGATACAACAAATGGCCGGACCTATGATTTTATACAGCGTATTGAGGATGAATTAGATGCCTCAGATGTGCAATTTAAAGCAAGACGTCAACCCAATGATACAAACGATGTAGATGCTAAAGAAGCATCTAAAGATATACAATTGAATAATTACCAAAGTAGGAAGAAAGAGATTTCTGAAGCAGTATCAAAAAGAGCAATGTCTAATAAAATTCGTTATGATAAAAGGTATAAACAAAAGACTTCTAATCAAACGAATAAAAAAGGTAAGGCACATAATATATCCAAACAACGTACACCACAAGGGGGTAATGGATATGAGAAGAATCGCAATACTAACAAGCGGCGGAGACGCACCTGGAATGAACGCCGCCATAAGAGCGCTAACTAGAAAAGCTATACATGAAGGTTTTGAAGTATTTGGTATTGAACGTGGCTATTTAGGTATCATTGAGGAAAAGATATTTCCATTATCGAATCGAGACGTTGGTGGCATCATAACACAAGGTGGTACGATGCTGAAAACAGCACGTTTTCCAGAATTTCAAAATGAAGAGATTCAACGCAAAGCTTATAATATTTTGAAAGCTTATGACATTGACCATTTGGTTGTTATCGGTGGTGATGGCTCCATGCGTGGTGCTACAAGTTTATCTAAACTTGGCATGTCCACCATGACCATTCCATGTACGATAGATAATGACATGGGTGGTACACAATATACGATAGGCTATGATACGGCTCTTAATACGGTAGTTGATGCGGTTGGACGTATTCGGGATACCTCAAACTCCCATGAACGTGTAGCTATTGTGGAGGTTATGGGGCGCAAAGCTGGACATATTGCATTAAAGGCAGGCCTAGTTTGTGGGGCAGAAATAGTTTTGGTTCCTGAAAATCCAATGCCTTTACATGCGGTGTGTCGTCATTTAAAGGAAACACAAATTCGGGGTAAAGAATATAGTGTTATCCTTGTTGCAGAAGGTGCCTATAACAGCGGTGAGGTGAAAGCTTTCATCAAGGAGCATACGGAATTTGATCCTAGCTTAACCGTGTTAGGATACTTACAACGTGGTGGTGGTCCATCGGCATTTGATGCTATTTTAGCGGCTCGTATGAGTGAAGCCTGCCTTAATCTATTAATGAGTGGTGTCGATAACCGATTAGTAGGTTATATAGATGGTCATATCCGCGCCCTATCTTATGAAGAGGCAGAACGTCTTGAATTTCCAATTGATGAAAAGGATTATAGACTATTATCAATATTGAGTAGTTAATGGCCCGTAAGGGCCATTTTTTATATATCATAATTTATTCATTAATGAAATTATATTGCGTAAAAGTAATTGGTGCTGTATAATTTAAAAATACTATATGTGTTGATATAGAATAAATGTCTTTTTAATATATCTTCATCTAAAAAAAAGGAGATCATAATGAAAGAGTTCTTACAAAAGCATCGTAAACGTATAGTAACAGGTGCTGTTGTTCTTTGTGTTCTTGGTGGCGGCACATATTACTACATGGATAGTCTAAATGCAAATCAAGCACAAACATTATACACTACTGGCAAGGTTGAAAAGGGTGATGTAAAAACTAGTATCAGTGCTACAGGTACTATTAACCCTGTAAATTATGTAGATGTTTCTACAAACGTTGCTGGTAAACTTGAAAAAGTTTTAGTTAAAGAGAATGATCAAGTTACGGCTGGTCAAGTTATTGCTTATATTGATACACGTCAATTACAAGCATCTGTTGATGATGCTCGTGCAGCGTTGGCTAAAGCAGAACTTGATATGAATCGTTATAAATCTTTGGCGGCTCAAGATGCTATTGCACAACAAACATATGATGATTCTGTAACAGCTTATGAACGTGCTAAATCTACCTATGAACGTGCTGCAGCGGATTTAAGTGATGCTACGATTACAGCTCCAATGTCTGGTACTGTTGTAGGTACACCGCTAAAAGCAGGTCAAACTATTAGTACTGGTATCTCCACACAAATGATCATTGCTACCATTGCAGATTTAAAAAATTTAGAGATTTATCTTACTGTAGATGAAACAGATATTGGCAATATCAAACAAGGTGCTAAAGTAGAGTTTACTGTAGATTCTAAGCCAGGTGAAACTTTCACAGGTTACGTTTCTGAAATTGCAAAAGGTACAAAAGGTAATATGGGCACTACAAGTAGTAGTGTTGTGTACTATACTGTTAAGGTTCAAATTCCTGAAAATATTGCAGGTAATTTCCTACCAACTATGACGGCTCGTGCCACAATTTTTGGTGAAGATATTAAAAATACATTGGTAGTTCCTCTTACTGCTGTACGTACGGACAAACAAGGTGAGTATGTATATGTTATAAAAGATGGTCAACCAGTACGAACCGCTGTCTCTACAGGTGTAACTGGGGATACTAATGTTCAAATCTTAAAAGGTTTATCTGAAGGTGATGAAATTATCGTAAGCGGTGATGTAAATGCACCCAAAAATAATGTAGCTGGACCATTCTAAGGGTAGGTGCTTATGAACCAAACAGTAATTGACATACAAGGAATTACAAAAACCTATGTGAATGGCAAATTATCAGTACCTGTTCTACATGGCATTGATTTAGTTGTCAATAAGGGTGAATTTGTATCCATTATGGGACCATCTGGCTCAGGTAAATCAACCTTTATGAATATTCTCGGATGTTTGGACCGACCTACAACTGGTTCTTATCGACTCAATGGAGACGAGGTTGCTACCTTATCTGATGATGAGCTTGCGTATGTGCGTAATAAACAGATCGGTTTTGTATTTCAAAGCTTTAATTTGTTGACAAAATTAACAGCCCTAGAAAATGTAGCGCTTCCTATGATTTATGCAGGTGTAAATAAAAAGATGCGCATTGAACGAGCTTCTCAATTATTACAGTCTGTCGGATTAGACGAGCGTATGGATCACTTGCCATCCGAGTTGTCTGGGGGGCAACGACAACGTGTAGCGATTGCTCGTGCATTGGCGAATAATCCTGCTATTATTATGGCTGATGAACCGACAGGGAATCTCGACTCTAAGTCAACCATTGATGTTATGAATATATTTAGAGGTCTTCACGATGAAGGACGTACAATTCTTCTAGTTACACATGAACCTGATATTGCTACGTATGCGAGTCGTAATGTAGTCTTGAAAGATGGGATAATCGTAGAGGATTCGTTCAATTCTAATATGACTCCTATAAAGGAGGTGCCTAATGTATAAAGAAAGTTTTCTAATGGCATGGGCTTCCTTGGTTGCAAATAAATTACGATCCCTCTTGACCATGCTAGGTATCATTATTGGTGTAGCTGCAGTTATTGCATTGGTATCTATCGGTAATGGGGTGAAGCAAGATATTGAGGATTCTATTTCTAGCTTAGGCTCTAACTTGTTGGTAGTTATGCCAGGGGCGCCGCGGACGCCAGGTGTTAGACCTTCGCAAGGGTCCATGAAATCGTTGAAAATATCTGACTATGAAGTTATTGCCAAGTTAGAAGGTGTAAAAGCCGCTAGTCCTATGACAAATGGCTCTTATGTGGTGATTTATCAAAATAAAAACTGGACTACATCTGTTGCGGGGGTTAATTCTAACTTTCAGGATGTAAATAATTGGACTATGACATCTGGTCGATTTTTCTCCGATAAAAATGTTCAGAACCGAGAACGTGTAGCGGTTGTGGGACAAACGGTAGTAAAAAATTTGTTTGCTGATGAAGATCCTGTAGGCAAGGAAATTCGTGTTAAAAATATTCCATTCCGTGTCATTGGTGTTCTCAAAAGTAAAGGGAACGGAACCATGGGTAATGACCAAGACGATACGGTGTTAATTCCATATACAACATCAATGGAGCGCGTAGAGGGCATTGACTATCTTCGCATGGTGTATGTTGTGGCTAAGGATGATGAGGGCATCGACCGTTTGCAGGCAGATATAGAGAACTTGTTGCGTGTTCGTCATAATATTAAAGATACAAATTTGGATGATTTCAATATTCAAAATATGAAATCTATTATGGAAACAGTGGCTCAGACGACCGGAACATTTACGTTATTCCTTGGGGCTGTTGCTGCGATTTCTCTAGTTGTAGGTGGCATTGGTATTATGAACATCATGCTTGTATCTGTAACGGAACGGACTCGAGAAATTGGTGTGCGTAAAGCTTTGGGGGCTACGTATAGCGTAATTGTTACGCAATTCTTAATAGAAGCCGTTGTAATCAGTTTGATGGGGGGCTTTATTGGTATTGCTTTCGGTATAGGAGCCTCAAAAGTAATCGGAATGGTATCTGGAATGAGTACAGTTGTATCTGTTCCAACAATCATAATGTCCTTTGCCTTTTCCATGGCTATTGGTTTGATTTTTGGTATATATCCAGCCCGTAAAGCGGCTAAACTCAATCCAATCGATGCATTGCATTATGAATAGTTTTGAATTTATAAATGTATTTTCTTAAGAACATACCATATAATTAGATAGAGTTATTCGCATATGGTGCGTTGCATGATACAATATGTATGATGTAACGCACCATTTTTATATGTTTGTATTGAATTTTGACATATAACTATAGAGATTTTCATACAGGTAATGTAATAGACTTAGTATTTAGATTAGTTAATCTATGGGTATGTATATAGAATGGAGAACCTTATGGCTACAACATTGTTAGAATATTTCAACGAATTACGAGATCAAAACCCATTTTCTTGGGTGAAAGATTCTGCGATTACAGCAGTGGAACCAGGTCATGCGGAAATGACATTGCAAACAAATGAAACAGATTACTGCAATTTTAGAGGGGATTTGCATGGTGCCGTATGTATTGGCTTAGCAGATAGTGTGATGGGGACTGCTTGTTTTACATTGGGAAAATCTGTTAGCACCATTGATCTTAATGGTAACTATGTGAAAGCTGTTAAGGGCGGTGCTGTATTGCGTGGTGTAGCTAATGTAGAGCACAACGATAAAACTACTATGGTTGCTACCGCTCGTATTTATAATGAATTAGGTGAACTTGTTCACTTGGCACGGGGTACATTTTTTGTACTAGAAGAGAAGCCATTACCTGATTTACCATGGCGTTTTATTGAAGAAGATAACCCTGATTTGGTATAATATAAGTTAGACTTTTACAAATAGGAGGATGCTTGAATGGAACAAGAATTACAACGTATTAAGGCAGAAGCTCTTGATGCCATCAAAGGCGCTGCTGATCAACAAGCGTTGCAAGATATACGTGTTAAATATTTAGGTAAAAAAGGCGAGGTAACGGCTTTATTAAAAGGTCTTGGTAAATTATCTCCAGAAGAACGTCCTAAAGCGGGGGCCCTTGTTAATGCTGTTCGTGAAGCGTTAGAGGCTGAAATTGATACAGTTAAAGCTCGTATGGAAACTGCAGAGTTAAATGCTCGTTTAGAAAAAGAGCGCATCGATATTACATTGCCTGGCCGTGCACAAAAAGCTGGTCATATCCATCCATTAACAAAGGTTAATGAAATGATTGAAGACTTCTTCATGAAAATGGGGTATACCGTTGAAGAAGGTCCAGAAGTAGAGCAAGATTACTACAACTTTGAATGCTTAAACTTGCCTAAAGATCATCCTGCACGTGATATGCAAGATTCCTTCTATATTACAGAAAACTTCTTATTGCGCACGCATACATCTCCAGTACAAGCTCGTACAATGCAACGTCATGAACCTAATAGCCCAATCCGTATGATTGCGCCTGGTAAGGTTTACCGTTGGGACTATGATGCGACTCATTCCCCTGTATTCCATCAAGTGGAAGGCCTCATCATAGATGAGCATATTACTTTTGCTGACTTAAAAGGCACATTAGAGTCCTTCTTACGTCACATGTATGGTGATGACACAAAGGTACGTTTCCGTACAAGCTTCTTCCCATTTACAGAACCATCTGCAGAGGTAGATATTTCTTGTGTAATGTGTGGTGGTGAAGGTTGCCGCGTATGTTCTCATACAGGCTGGCTTGAAATTTTGGGCTGCGGTATGGTTCATCCCGATGTATTGCGTATTAATGGGTACGATCCTGAAAAGGTTAAAGGCTTCGCCTTTGGCATGGGTGTAGAACGTATTGCTATGCTTTTATATGGCATTAACGATTTACGTCTATTCTTTGAAGATGATGTACGATTCTTGGAACAATTTTAGGAGGAACTCATGAAAGCAAGTTTACAGTGGATGAACGAATACGTGCCTGTGGATATGAAGCGTCCTGCTCAAGAATTGGCCGATGAATTAACACAAGCTGGTATTCCTGTAGAAGATGTCATTGCTATGGATAATGGCATCAAGAAAATTTATACTGGTAAAATCGTGGAGATTACAAAACATCCAGATGCAGATAAATTACAAGTATGTCAAGTTGAATGCCTTACAGAAGAAGGCGAACCTGTTATAAAACAAATCGTAACGGCTGCTACTAATGTTGCAGTAGGTCAAATCGTGCCTGTAGCGTATCATAAATCTCGCTTAGCAGATGGTACAGAAATTAAAAAAGGTAAATTGCGTGGCGTTGTTTCTGAAGGCATGTTTTGTTCCGTTGCAGAATTTGGTATCTCTAGCGACTTAGTATTGCCAGAAGAAGCTCAAGGCATTTACATTTTCCCTGAAGGAACACCAATTGGTCTTGATGTAAAAGACGTTTTGGGTTTAAATGATACGGTATATGAGTTTGAACTCACTGCTAACCGAGCAGATTGTTTTTCTATGGTTGGCTTATCCCGTGAATTTGGGGTGATGACAAACCAAAAAGCTTTATTCCCTGTTATCATGGTTAACGAAAATGGCGAGTCCATTGAAGGAAAAGCTTCTGTATCCATCGAAGCTGATGATCTTTGTACTCGTTTTACTGCTCGCGTAGTAACTGATGTTAAGGTTGAGCCATCTCCATTGTGGATTCAAAACCGTTTGCGCAATAGTGGTATTCGTCCTATCAATAATGTAGTAGACGTAACAAATTATGTTATGTTAGAACTTGGTCAACCTATGCATGCCTATGATTATGATCATGTAAAAGGTCATAAATTAGTGGCGAGACGTGCTAAAAATGGTGAAGTGCTTGTTACACTTGATGGTTCTGAACGCGAATTGAATGACTCCATGCTTATTATTGCTGATGCTGAACGTCCAGTAGGTGTAGCAGGTATCATGGGTGGGTTTGATAGTGAAGTGACAAACGAAACGACCACAGTTATGTTTGAAGCTGCTGTATTTAATGGTCCATCTATTCGACGCACTGCTAAAGCTCTTGGCATGCGCTCTGAAGCATCTGGCCGTTTTGAACGTGGTGTAAATCATAAATACACCGCCTATGCTATCGACAGAGCGGCGCAATTATTGCAACAAATTTGCCCTACTTGTAAAGTTGGTGTAGGTGTAATTGATGTATATAAAAATCCTGTAGAACAACATACAGTTACTTTCACAGCAGCACAAATCAATGATTACTTGGGTACAAACATTGAAAAAGACAAAATGGTTCGTATTTTGACAGCCCTTGAATTCGTTGTAACAGAAGAGGGCGACAAGTTGTCTGCCCTCGTTCCAACATGGCGTGGTGACGTAACAGTGATGCCTGATATCGCCGAAGAAGTGGCTCGTATCTACAATTACGATAATATTGCGCCTACAATCCCTGTTGCGGTATTGTCCTCTGGTGGCATGACACCTAAGAAAGCTCTTACTAAAGAGGTTACACATGCATTAGCTAAATTGGGTATGACTCAAATCATTACATTTAGCTTCATGCATAAAGATGGTCTTTCCAATATGATGCTTCCTGAAGGGGATAGCCGTTATACAGCCATTCCAATCTTGAATCCTATTTCCGAAGAATTCCCTTATATGCGTACAACATTGGTACCGGCTGTTATTGAAGCAGCAAAACGCAATATTGCGCAACAAAATAAGGATCTTTGGTTATTTGAAACAGCTAATGTATATGAACCAAAAGCTTTACCTTTAACAGAAGTACCTCATGAACGACCTATGTCTTGTGGTATATTGATGGGCAAGGCAAACCAAGCTGGTTGGAATCAAGCAGAACGCACTACAGATTTCTATGATGTAAAAGGTATTGTAGATGCGTTGTTAACTGAACTAGGCGTTACAAGCTATGAAGTTAATCGCGGCACTGAGCCATACTTTCACCCAGGTGTGAGTGCTCAATACGTAGTTGATGGTAAAATGATTGCTCAATATGGTGAATTACATCCACAAGTGAGCAAAAACTTTGATTTGCCTGGTAAAGTATATATGTTTGAAATCAATTTGGAAGCCGTATTATCCTTAACGATTCCACCGTTCCGTTATACATCCTTCAGTAAATTCCCAGGCACTAGCCGTGACCTTGCCATCGTTGCACCTGTGTCCGTATCTAGTGGTGAAATTTTATCTATCATTAAAGAACATGGTGGAGAATATTTAGAAAGTGCATCTATCTTTGATGTTTATGAAGGTGAACATATCGAAGCAGGTTACCGCAGTCTCGCATACAACTTACAATTCCGCTCTATGGAAGGTACGTTGAATGATGAGGATATTGACGGTAATATTCAAACTATTATTGATGCATTAGCAGAAATTAACTGCAGATTACGTTAATCTCAGCAGTATATTGAAAGGGTTTACCGTATGGTAAACCCTTTTAGTACTATAGTTATGCCTTTAGTTAGGTAGAAAGGACTGTCCATGGAATTATTGGCTCCTGCTGGTACGATGGAAAACTTTATAGCCGCGTTAGAGGCCGGGGCGGATGCAATTTATTTAGGCGGTAAGGGTTTTAACGCACGTGCTCATGCAGCAAACTTTGGAATTGAGGAATTAACCGAGGCTATTCGCTTGGCCCATATTCTAGATGTGTCTGTGTATGTAACGGTAAATATCCTCATAGGTGATTCTGAACTTACGACCCTTGCTGAGTATTTGAAGGAGTTAGAGTGCATCGGTGTCGATGCTATCATCGTGCAAGACTTGGCTGTGGCTAAATTAGCGCAACAGGTGGCCCCTAAGTTGCATCTTCACGGCAGTACGCAGATGACGGCGGCCACACTCGATGCTGTTCGTTTTTATGAAAGTCTCGGTTTTACACGTGTCGTTTTAGCTCGTGAATTGAGCCTCGCTGAAATTGAACATATTTGCAAGAACTGTACAGCTGAAATCGAAGTCTTTATACACGGTGCGTTGTGCGTATGTTATTCTGGTCAATGCTTAATGAGTTCTTTTATTGGTGGTCGCAGTGGTAACCGTGGTGCTTGTGCACAGCCTTGTCGTTTGCCTTATGAGTTATTGGATTCTTCAGGTACTAGCTTGTTGCCAAAACACGAAGCCTATCTATTAAGTCCAAAGGATCTTAACTATAGTGAATATATGAATGAACTTGTGGCGGCCGGTGTTACGTCCTTTAAGGTAGAAGGGCGTATGAAAAAGGTTTCCTACGTGCGTCAAGTTATTGGGACCTATCGTCATATTTTAGATACGGCTCATATAGATTCTACTGATGCCGATGCATTAGCTTCTGGATTTAATCGTGGATTCTCTACGGATTATTTAACAGACCATGTAGGAAAATCAATGATGACCGTGGTAGCCCCAAATAATCAAGGGAAATTGATAGGCAAAGCAGAGGTCAAAAAGGGTCAAGTTCATTTATTTCTAACAGAACCGATTGAAAAAGGATCACTTTTAAAGGTAATGCAAGATTCTGGTAGTATTACGTATTATCAAATTGATCAGAATTGGTCCTTAATGGATGAAAAGCATTTTGTAGGCAAACCTGATGAAGGGTTTGCAGCGGGACAAGTATTTTTAGCATCTACGCCAAAATCTCAAAAGCAACGAGGCTTACAAGATTTCAGTGCTAAATTAGAGGTACATGGTTATCTATCTATTAATACAGATCGAGAACAACCTTGCACAGACCTTACCTTTGTATTGAATGATGGGCGTACTGTGACTGTATCTAATGAGTTTGAACCGGTTTATGCTAACAATAAACCGACTACATTAGAGAAGGTTACAGACCAAGTAGGTAGATTAGGCAATACATTATTTACGCTTGGCTCTATGTCTATTCCTGATGGACCTTATATGTGGCCAGCTAGTGTGTTAAATGCATTGCGTCGCGATGCTGTAGAGGCATTAGAAAACTTGTTGATTACAGACCATGAAATAGCATGGGCTGAGCTAGCTACAGAGCCTCAAGATATGTCTTCTATAGTGGCTAAGAGTAGTATTCAATATACTGAGCCTATGGTGAGTGCTCGCGTTGATGAACTAGAGGCTGTGAAAGCAGCTATTGAAGGGGGCGCTAAGAAGATTATCTTCGGTGGTGACCGTTTACAACGTAAGCCTTATGAACTTAGCATCTACGAGCAGGTAGCTAAACTTTGCAAAGACCATAATGTACTTTGTGTATTTGCTACCCCTCGCGTCGTGAAAGATGATGAAGTAAAGGCGTATATGAATACGCTTAAGACCATGGTAGAGGCTAAAGCGGATAGCATTTCTATTCACGTGCCACAAGCATTACTATGGCTCCGTGATTTAGGTTATACCGGTGCTGTTGAAGCCGATACAGGTCTTAATATATTTAATGGCTCTGCACTACAAGTATGGCAAGACTTTAATATGAGTAGTATAGCGCCATCCTTAGAGTTAACCTTGACGCAACTCGTAAGCTTACAAAAATCTACTAATTTGCCATTAGAGGTTATGGTTCATGGTTATACGGAAATGATGATTTCTGAATACTGTGCCATCGCTAGCTTTGTAGGGACTGGTAAAAAAGAAAATTGCCCTATGCCGTGTGTAAAGGAAGATTACGCATTGAAGGACCGTAAAGGGGAAGTGTTCCCACTTCGTACGGATCCGTATTGCCGTATGCACATCATGAACAGTCATGAAATGGATATGCGCGCGTATGTGCCAGAGTTACATCGAAAAGGGCTACATATTTTGCGTATCGATGGGCGTCATATGGATCCAAAGAGATTGCGTATTATCGTAGCAGATTATGTATCCATTCAAAATGGAACAAAAGAGGCTCCTCCTAAGAGTGTAGGCAAGGATGATACGCCTATTACAAGGGGCCACTATTTTAGAGGTATTTTATAAAAGAGGTAGTACATTGTTTAACGAAGATGTATTAGACTTTCACCATATAAAAGAACAATTACAACAACATTGTAGTTCTACCATTGCTAAAGAATTAGCGATGCACATTGAACCGATGACAGATGCCAAGACCATTCAAGAAAACCTTGATGAGACGGCAGAAGCGATGCGTTCACTGCAAACAGAGGTAGAACAGCCGTTAGGCGGTACACGCGATATTCGTGAATCTTGCAAAAAGAGTCGCAAAGACTTTGTTCTTACACGTGAAGCCTTGTGGGACATTTATTTGACCATTGGTGCTTATAAGCGCATGATAAAGTTCTTTAGAATGAAATATATGGATTATCCATTGCTATCCCTATGGGTACAGGATATGCCAAATACAGATCGCATTGAAAACCGTTTTAAACGCGTCTTTGATGAGAAAGGGGAATTGCTTGATACAGCATCTCCTAAATTGGCTAGCCTTAGAAATACGATTATTAAAACTCGTGAAAAGATTAAAAATGATATTCAAGCTATTTTGCACGACAAGGATAATCAAAAGTATTTCCAAGAAGCGATTATTACACAGCGTAACAATCGTTACGTAATCCCTGTAAAACAGGAGTATCGCCAATACTTTGATGGTCTCATTCACGACCGTTCTGCAACGGGTCAAACCTTATATATTGAACCGATGCGCTTGGTGAATCTAAATAATGAATTACAAGAGGCATTAATTGGTGAAGAGCAAGAGGTATTGCGTATTTACCGCGAATTATCGGCCCTTGTCAAACAACATAGCAATGATTTGATGGATGCTTGTGAAAAGGTATCCCATATTGAATTTGTATATGGTAAGGCGAGCCTTGCTATTTCTTACAAGGGTGTACCGGCAATCTTAAGTACTGACAGAACAGTTAATCTCATGAGAGCTCGTCACCCATTAATTCCACCAAATATGGTAGTGCCTACAAATATTCAATTAGGTACATCGTACCGTATTTTACTAATTACTGGTTCTAACACAGGTGGTAAAACAGTTTCCCTTAAAACATTGGGCTTGTTGAGCTTGATGAATCAATGTGGTCTATTTATCCCTGCTGATCACGGTTCTATGTTACCAGTATTCCATAATATCTTTGCCGACATTGGAGACGAGCAAAGTATTGAGGCCAGCCTTAGTACGTTCTCTGCTCATATGACACAAGTTATTTCCATCATCAAACATTGTGGTCCTAACGACTTGGTTTTACTGGATGAACTTGGGTCTGGTACTGATCCAGAAGAAGGTAGTGCACTTGCCGTATCTATTCTTGAGTTCTTCCGTAAAAAAGGTGCCCTTATGGTGGTAAGTACCCATTATAATGAGCTTAAAAATTATGCGTACCATACGGAAGGTATTGAAAATGGCCACGTAGAGTTTGATGAGCGTACCTTAAAACCTACATATCGACTCCATATCGGCGTAGCCGGCAGTAGCCATGCGTTAAGCATTGCTGCACGTTTAGGCTTACCAAAAGACATTGTAGAACGCGCAACAGAGTATAAATCTCAATTTGGTAGTCATGAAATGGAAGAAGTTCTTTCCGACTTAAACGAACAACTTCGTAAAGCCTCTGAACGTGAAAGAGCGTTAAAGAAAGAGCTTGATGAAACACGTCGTATGCGTGGCCAACTAGAGAAGGAAAAGAAACAGTTTAATGAAAAACGTAAACAAATCTTATCTAAAGCTCAGGCCGATGCAGAATCCATGAAACGTAGTTTACGCGTTGAAGGGGAAGCGATTATCAAGCAATTGAAAACGCAATTCTCTGAAACAAATAAGGATAGGCGTCAATCGGCTATTAATGCAGCACGTATGGGAATTTCTAGTGTTCATGTACCAGAAGCTCCAGTGGATGATGAGCGTAAGTCGTTAACTGCAGATGCTATTAAGGTTGGCCAAGCTGTTTATGTTACATCCTTGCGTTCGTTAGGTACTGTGTTATCTATCAATGGTAATCGTGTGAATGTTGATATTAATGGGCTAACAGCCACCGTTAAGGTTAGCGAATTACAATCTACTACACGTGAAGAAGGCAACAAACTCGCACGTGAACAAAAAGCAGTTATGCCTAAAACAAGAAAACGTATGGGTGGCTCGGCAGTACAACGTCAAAAAGAAGTCCGTACGGAAATTAATATTCTTGGTCAAACAGTAGATGAAGCGATCGTTTCTGTAGGTAGATTCATTGACCAAGCTTTGCTTGGTGGTGTTAATCAAGTGCGTATTATTCATGGTAAGGGTACAGGTGCATTACGTGAAGGCGTTCACCAATATTTACGTACCTTGCCTCATGTAGCGCACTTTGAAACAGCCGGTTATGATGAAGGTGGTGCAGGGGCTACGAATGTAGTTCTTAAATAAAAATATAATCTTCAGAAAATTGTATATGGAAATAAAAGGGTACATATCAGCTCTTATGGCTTGCTACCTTTTTATAGAGATAATATTTAGATAGTAAATATGTATAAAAAGAAAGGGCGGAACACTGAGTTCCGCCCTTTTAGAAACTACTGTTGAATTAGCGTTCCTTTTTAGACTTTTTATTTTTCGATGAATTTGATTTTTGCTCTGTGACCTCTTCTTTTTGAGACTTGTCATTACTTTTTATTTTTTCATCTGTTGCTTTGCCTGTATCATCTTTCTTATCTGCTTTTTCGTCCTTTTTATCTTCTTTTTTAGGTTGTGCCTTTGTAGGATTGACGTAACCTTCAGAGATTGCTGCTTGTGCGCTAGCTGGGACAGGGAAGTCAGAGGCCGGAGTATTGGCAAGAGCATTGGACATGAATTGACCCCACATAACAGCAGGTGTACTACCACCCGTAATACCGTGTAATGTTTCGGTGCCGTAGTCATCACCAATCCAAACAGCAGCTACTAAATCTGGAGTGTAACCTATGAACCAAGCATCTTTGGAGTCATCAGTAGTACCTGTTTTACCTGCTGCAGGACGACCGATGGCTGCATTACCGCCAGTACCACCATTTATAACAGATTCTAGCATATTAGTCATGATGGCCGCATCTTTTTCATCAATAACGCGTTTTTCTTGGATAGAGTTTTCTTCTACAACTTGGCCGTTGCGATCTACAATTTTAAGGATGGCTGTAGGTTGAACCTTGATACCGCCATTAGCAAGTACACCGTAAGCCTGTACCATATCAAGAGGTGTAACACCATGAGTTAAACCGCCAAGTGCTGTCGATAAGTTGTAATCTTGATCAGTTAGAGTAGAGATACCCATTTCTTTAGCAAGATTGATAACTTTAGTCATACCTACTTCATCGGCAACTTTTACAGCTGCTACATTGCGAGAATGTTGTAATGCGTAGCGGTATGTAATATTACCTTCGTAGTCGTTTTCATAGTTTTTAGGGCTCCAATTACCGAAGGTAACAGGACTGTCCTCAACTATAGAGCCAGGAGTCTTACCTGATTGAATAGCTGCTAAGTAAACGAAAGGTTTCATAGTGGAACCAGGTTGACGTTCTGCTTGTGTAGCGCGGTTGAAAGCGTCATCACCGCGACCACCGACCATGGCTACAATGTAACCATTGTGAGGGTTCATGGCTACTATAGCACCTTGTGGTTGAGATAATCCATTTTTATCAGTGTAGTAATTAGGCAAGTTTTGCATTGCTGCAACAGCAGCATTTTGTGCATCCATATCGAGAGTAGTATAGATTTTTAACCCATCTTTATAGATGGCATCATCGCCGTACTTTTCAGAAATCTGAGAAATAACATAGTTAATGAAGTAAGATGCATTAGATTTCTCATGAGCTTGTTCTTGTTTAGCTATTAAACCTAAATCTGCTTGACGAGCTTCGTCAGCTTGCTCTTGTGTAATATAACCATATTTTACCATTTGGCCTAATACGACAGCTTGACGTTTTTTACTAGCCTCTAAATCATTGAATGGGGAGTAATAGTTAGGGCTTTGTGGTAAACCAGCAATGAGCGCCGCTTGTGCAAGTGTTAACTCACTAGCATCCTTACCAAAATATACATGAGATGCAGATTGTACACCGTAAGCACCTTGACCAAAGTAGATTTGGTTCATATACATTTCAAGGATTTCATCCTTGGTGTAATGTTGTTCAATTTTAAGCGCTAATAATGCTTCGGAAATTTTACGTTTTAATGTTCTATCTTGGGATAAGAATGCATTACGAGCTAATTGTTGAGTAATTGTGGAACCACCTTCAGATACACCGCTATGTACAATGTTTACCCATACAGCACGTAAAATACCAATTGGGTCAATACCATGATGCGTATAGAAACGGGAATCTTCTGTAGCTACAAAGGCATTCTGTAAATCTTTTGGTACATCTTTTAGAGGTACTGGCAATCTATTTTCTGTGGAGTGAACCGTAGTAATGAGATTGCCGTGCACGTCATAAATTTGAGACGATGCAGAAGGGCGTACATTGGATACATCCGGTAGATTTGATAATGTGGCACTTATGAAACCACAGCCACCACCGGCTACGATGAGTATAAAGAGAAGTGTACAAATCCAAAATAGACGCTTAGGATTTGTTTTCTTCGGCGTAGAACCATTACCATTTGAGCGGCGATTGGCTCTCGTATTTGAGTTACTACTCATAGAGTCACCTCTTTTTTCTTTTAGTAAATATAACGTAAATTCTATTACGCAGTTATAAATATTATATCATAAATGGTTTAAATCCAATACTATATATAATTGTGAAAGTTTTTAGATAATGGTATACTAAAACAATAGTATTTCTAGGAGGATTATCATGATTAGTGCTCAAGAACAAGTGCGCCAAATTAAACATGGTGTAGCGGATTTAATTAACGAACAAGATCTTGTAAAAAAAATAGAGAAATCCATTAAGGAAAATAAACCACTAGTTGTAAAACTAGGTTTGGATCCAACGGCTCCAGATATTCATTTGGGACATACTGTTCCTCTTCGCAAGCTGCGTTTATTCCAAGAATTTGGTCATCAAGTAGTGATCGTCATCGGTGGTTTCACTGCTCGTATTGGTGATCCTACTGGTAAAAGTGTTACTCGTCCACCATTAACAAAAGAAGAAGTATTGAAAAATGCTGAAACTTATAAAACACAAATCTTCAAGGTATTAGACCCAGAAAAAACAATCGTTCGTGACAATAGCGAATGGTTAGAATCTATGAACTTTGCTGACGTACTTCGTTTGGCTAGCTCCTATACAGTTGCACGTATGATGGAACGCGATGATTTCAGCAAACGCTTTAAAGAAGGTCGTCCTATTGGCGTGCATGAGTTCATGTACCCATTGATGCAAGGTCACGATTCTGTTGCATTACATGCAGACGTTGAATTTGGTGGCACAGACCAAACTTTCAACCTGTTGATGGGGCGTCATTTACAAGAATTAGAAGGTCAAGAGCCACAAGTTGTTATTACAATGCCATTGCTTGAAGGCCTTGACGGCATTCAAAAAATGAGTAAATCTTTAGGCAACTACATTGGTATTGATGAAGAACCTAAAGAAATGTATGGTAAAGCGATGTCCATACCTGATGAATTGATGATGCGTTACTTCATGCTCGTTACCGATATGTCTATCGAAGATCAGGAAGACATGACAAAGCGTCTTGAATCCGGTGAATTGCATCCGCGTGATGCCAAGATGCAATTGGCTCGTACCATCGTTCGTTTGTACCATGGTGAAGAGGCTGCTTTGGAGGCGGAAGAGGAATTCAAACGCGTATTCCAACAACGCGCTATGCCTACAGATATTCCTGAATATGCTATGGATGCGCCAACAGAGCCAATCTTTGTACCACAGTTTTGTACAGATGCCGGTTTGACAGCATCCAATGGTGAAGCCCGTCGCTCCATTAAAGCAGGTGCTTTCAAAGTAAATGGCGAAAAATATAGCGAAGAAAACATTACTCTTGAAGACGGCATGATCCTTCAAGTCGGTAAACGCAAATTCCTAAAAATTAAATTTAACTAATATAAAACTGTGATGAGGTGCAGAAACCTTGTCACAGTTTTTTTATCTATTTTGTCTATAAGATTTTTTATCTACTGAATCTACTATTTGTGAAGCAAAAAATGACTTACAAGTTAATGTATAATAAATATAAACGATAAATATAAAATACAAATTTGATACATAAAAGACTTAAATAGATATTGTATAAATTTACTATAATTTTTAAGAGGACCATATATGGACAAAGTACTAAGCAACTTTTTAGAACAACGAGAACATACTGTTCTTACAGATATTGATGTTATCACGGCGGCAGTAGCCGTGCCTCTATTAGAAATCGATGGAGAAAATCATGTGGTGTTTACTGTGCGTAGTAATACATTGCGACGTCAACCTGGTGAAATCAGTTTCCCTGGCGGGCACTGTGAACCTAATGATAAAAGTGGTGCTCATGCAGCCATGCGTGAATGCTCTGAGGAACTCGGTATAGACTTAGATCAAATTGAACTGCTAGGAAATTTAGACTGTTTAGTATCCGCAATAGGTGTAAAACTATACGCCATAGCAGTGCGACTACATACAAGTGATTTAAAACCAAATTCCGATGAAGTAGGAGAGGTATTTACGGTTCCCTTACAATATCTACTAGACATGGAACCAACCGTAGGTCACTTAGACATAGCTACAAGACCGTTGCGTGATTTTCCGTTTCATCTATTAGAAGGATATAATATTGACTGGAAAATTAGACAAAACTACTCCGTCTATTTCTATCCCTATAAACAATACACCATATGGGGACTTACGGGGCGAGTACTAAAGAACTTTTTAGATATATATAGGGAAGTTTATTTGCATATTAATGCTCATATAAATTGACAGATTTTAAATTAAGGTATACTATTTATGTGTAAAAGGTTTAATGTGTTGCACTAATTAATCTAGGAGGTTCTCACATGAATCGCGAAACAGCATACGTACTTTGGTTTGATGAATTACAACGTGAAGATGTTAATTTAGTAGGTGGCAAATCTTCTTCTTTAGGAGAATTGACATCCTCCACTAATGTACCTGTACCTTATGGCTTTGCAACAACTGCTCATGGTTATCGTGAGTTTATGAAAGCTACAGGTTTGGAAGATAAAATCCGCGCTGAACTTGATGCTTTAGATGATGTAGAAAATTCTGCATTATTGCGCGAAGTGTGTGCTAAGATTCGCCACATGATTTGCGAAGAAGAAATGCCTAAAGATTTGGCAGATGCTATCCGTCATGCTTATGAAGAACTTGGTAAAAAAGTGAACGAAGAAAATCCATTTGTGGCTGTTCGTTCTAGTGCAACAGCAGAAGATTTGCCAGATGCAAGCTTCGCAGGTCAACAAGATACGTATTTAAATGTACGCGGTGCTGACGTAATTATCGAAAAAGTAAAAGAATGCTACGCATCTACATTCACAGATCGTGCAACATACTACCGTGTAAAACAAGGCTTCGATCATATGACAGTAGCATTGAGTGCTGCGGTTCAAATGATGGTATTTTCTAAAGCAGCTGGCGTAATGTTTACTGTTGATCTTGTAACAGGCAATGATAACAATATTCTTATTGAAGGCTCTTGGGGCCTTGGTGAATATGTTGTACAAGGTACGGTTACACCAGATAATTTCCGTGTGGATAAAGAAAAGATGGAAATTACGGACCGTATGATTAACGATAAACATGTCCGCCTTGTTCGTAAAGCCGATGGTGACTGTGTTGAAGAAGTGGTGCCAGCTGACGAAGCAAAACAACAAGCTATTACAGATGCTCAAGTTTTGGAACTTGCAGAATATGCAAAAGCAATTGAAAAGCATTATGGTTGCTACATGGATATGGAATGGGGCGTAGATGAACGCAATGACAAGATTTGGATCTTGCAAGCTCGTCCAGAAACAGTTTGGTCCCGCAAAGAAAAATCAGAAACGTCCGAAAAAGCTAGCACATTAGATGCAGGTAATCGCGATATTATTGTAAAAGGTTTGCCAGCATCCCCTGGTAATGCAGCAGGTAAAGCTCACGTTATCATCAATCCTGAGGATATCGATGAGTTCAAAGAAGGGGAAATCCTTGTTACAGCTATGACAGCTCCTGATTGGGTGCCAGCCATGAAAAAGGCAAAAGCAATTGTTACTGATGCTGGTGGTATGACTTGTCATGCGTCTATCGTTAGCCGTGAGCTTGGTATTCCTTGTATCGTAGGTACTAAGAGTCGTAGTCATGAAGCGACTACCTCTATTAAAGATGGTCAAATGATTACCGTTGATGCTACAAATGGTATCGTATATGATGGCGTATTAGAAGATATCGTCAAAAAGCCTGAAGCCCAAGTTTCTACAGGGGCAGCAGCTGAATATGTACCTGTAACAGGCACTAAGATTTATATGAACTTAGGTGATCCTGATTTGGCCCAAAAATATGGTGTACTACCATGTGATGGCATCGGTCTCATGCGTGAAGAGTTCATTTGGACAACCTTTATTCATGAACATCCATTGCACCTTATCGAAACAGGGCGCAGTGACTTCGCTGTAAATACATTGGCGGAAGGTATGCGTAAAGTATGCCAAGCATTAGCCCCTCGCCAAGTAGTAGTCCGTTTGAGCGATTTCAAATCTAGTGAATACCGTGACCTTAAAGGTGGCGATAAATATGAACCGCATGAATCCAGTGCATTACTTGGCTGGCGTGGCGCATCTCGCTACTATGATCCTAAGTACACACCTGCTTTCAAATTAGAATTAGAAGCAATCAAAAAAGTACGTAACGAATTTGGTTTCAAAAATCTACAAGTTATGATTCCATTCTGCCGTACTGTGGAAGAAGCTGAATTGGTGACTAATTTGATGGCGCAAGAAGGTCTTGCACGTAGCAAAGACTTTAAAGTATGGCTTATGGCGGAGATTCCATCTAACATTATCTTGGCTGATCAATTTAATAAATACGTAGATGGTTATTCTATCGGTTCTAACGATTTGACTATGCTTGTACTTGGTTGTGACCGCGATAATGAAACAGTTCAACATATCTATGATGAACGTAATCTAGCAGTTCGCAGAGCGATTCATCACCTCATTGAAGTGGCCCATAAAGATGGCAAAACCGTATCTATTTGTGGTCAAGCTCCAAGCGTGTACCCTGAACTTTGTGAATTCCTTGTGAAGAGCGGTATCGACTCCATTTCTGTTAACCCAGATGCAGTAGTTAATACTAAGAAAATGGTGGCTCAAATTGAACAACGAATAATGCTTGATGCTATGACTGGTCGTGGTCGTCAAGAATCTGACGAACTAACTTGGTAACAATATAGTTATAGTGAAAGAGGAGGCCTGTGGGTCTCCTCTTTTTCTGAATGGTAACTTACGATATAATACAAACAGAGATGAAAGGGGGTTACCGTGTGAAACTGTCGAAACGACAAGAACAAATTGCTCAAATCGTTCGCGAAGAAGGTCCTGTAACAGGTAGTGCCATTGCTGAACATTTAGAGGTCACAAGATCTGCGCTGCGCTCAGATTTATCTGTATTGACCATGTTAGGTGTGTTAGATGCACGTCCAAACGTAGGCTATTACTATGTAGGACTTTCAAAGGAAACACAAACGGCTGAGCGATTAAAGTCATTTCTGGTAAGTGATGTATTATCTCAAGCAGTCGTGGTCAATGGGGATACGAGTTTGTATGATACAATTGTCACATTATTTACAGAGGATGTAGGTACCATATTAGTGTGTGATGGCTCATACCTAATGGGTGTGGTATCTCGGAAAGATTTATTACGCGCCTCTATGGGACAAACAGATTCGCATACCATGCCTATATCCATGATTATGACCCCTGTAAGCAAGGTTATAGCGGTGGAGCCTACCGATACTTTGGTAGAGGCTGCACAGAAAATGATAGATTATGAAGTAGATTGTTTACCTGTCGTCGTTCGTGAGGATGTAGGTAACAAGAAACGCTCAAAGGTTGTGGGCCGTGTATCAAAAACGACGGTAGCAAAAGTATTTTTAGAATGTAGCATACACTGAGGTTGATAGAATGGCAGAAAAAATTATTTATGCAATATCGGATTCCCTGGGGGAAACTGCTGAGGCTGTAGCGAGAGCTACGGCGAGTCAATATGATAAGGAGCAAATTGAAATTGTCCGCATTCCCTATATTGATAGTGAAAGCCAAATTGATGAGGTTATAGACGACGCAAAACTTGGGAATCATGTTATTTGCCATACCATTGTATCTGCGTCTTTACGTAAGTATTTGCATGAGAAGGTGGCTGAATATAATATTCCGGCTGTGGATATTATGGGCCCTGTTCTCGATGCAGTTGGTACTATCGCGACTACTAAACCTCGCATGACAGCAGGTATGGTTCATAAGCTCGACCAAGAGTATTTTAAAAAGGTTGAAGCTATTGAGTTTGCCGTGAAATATGATGATGGTAAAAATCCATCTGGTTTTGAAAAGGCAGACATAGTTATTATTGGTGTATCTAGAACTAGTAAGACACCATTGTCCATGTTCTTGGCATATAAAAAGATTAAAGCCGCAAATTTGCCACTAGTGCCAGAGGTACCGTTGCCAGAAGAATTATTCAAAATTCCGGCAAAAAAAATCGTGGGCCTTATTATAGATCCATACAAATTAAATAATATTCGAAGTGAACGTTTACGCGCTATCGGTCTTGAAGACGAAGCAAATTATGCATCTATTGAGCGTATTCAATCTGAATTGGATTATGCAAAGGCTATCATGCGTCGTTTGCACTGCCAAGTGTTAGATGTTTCTAATAAATCCATTGAAGAAACAGCTTCCCTTGTTATGCAATTGATTGATAAAAATCGCGCATCGGAGGGTAAATGAATATACGTGAACAAATAGAGGAGAGGGAGGCTTTGCTTCTGTCTCCCTATGCAGCTAAAAGCCGCGATGCAATCCGTGATATAGAAGAAGAGCCTGATTCACTTAGAACCGCGTTTCAACGCGATCGGGATCGCATCATTCATAGTAAATGTTTTAGACGGTTAAAGCATAAGACACAGGTATATATTGCGCCAGGTGACCATTATCGGACACGCATGACTCATACCCTTGAGGTAGGTCAAATTGGTCGTACTGTAGCTCGTGCATTACGTTTAAATGAAGACCTTGTGGAAGCTATTGCCATGGGCCATGATGTGGGGCATACACCATTTGGTCATGTAGGTGAATATGCATTGCGAGATATGGTGGGACACTTTAATCATAATGAGCAAAGTTTGCGCATGGTTGAAGTATTAGAAAGACATGGTGATCATCAAGGTCTCAATTTAACCACCGTTGTTCGAGATGGCATCGTAGGTCATACAGGGGCTACAATTCCTGTGACTTTAGAGGGGCAAATTATTCGTATTGTAGACCGCATTGCGTATTTATGTCATGATTTTGATGATGCCCAACGGGCAGGTATGTTGACGGCAGAGGAGTTACCTTTTGAAGTGCGCGAGCATTTTGGTATGACTCCATCTAGTATGATTACTGCAATGGTTGAGGATATGGTACGCGAATCCTTGGATAAGCCAGCTATATCCATGTCTGCTGATGTGGAAATGACGATGAATCTATTCCGTCAATTTATGTTTAAATATGTTTATTTGGCACCAGCTTTAATTCCGGATCGCAAAAAGGCATCCCATGTGGTGAAAAATTTATTCACTCACTTCATGGAACACCCTAATGATATGGAAGGTTGTGAAACTGGAAAAGAGTTTTATTCTACACTTGATGTAGTGGATTATGTGGCAGGCTTAACAGATCAATATGCTATTAAGCTATTTAAACAATACTATATTCCAAACATTACATTATAAATAACAAAAAAAGCAGTTAGTTCAATTTGAACTAACTGCTTTTTTGGGGCTCTAGAACCCCAAAGAGTACATGTACTTTTTATTTTACGCGCGTGTAATTTTATTAGAACGAAGGCAGCGAGTGCATACGTTTACTTTTTTAGTAGCACCGTCTACAACCGCCCGTACTCTTTGAATGTTCGGTTTCCAAGTTTTTCTTGTGCGAATGTGAGAATGACTCACGTTCATACCGCTAGATGTGGATTTACCACATACTTCGCAAAGGTTTGCCATAGTTTCCACCTCCAAGCTTAATCTATAACATAACAAAAGTATATTATCATAAAGAATAGCTTAAAGCAAGTATTTTTGTCGTACATATTGCTCTTTTTATGAAATATACTACAATATAAGGTATACTATATATCATATTCTAAGATATGAAAGGGCTTTTGCACAAGGATATACAGAAATTGGATATATCTCATGTGTTTATCGTATATTTAAAGGAGTTTTTATGGATGAACGATTGACGACTATAAAGGGAATTGGTCCTGGTCGCGAGAAACAATTGCATAAGTTGGGAATTACCAATGTTACATCCTTATTGACTTACTTCCCTAGAACCTATGAAGATCGCCGTACGATGTATAGAATTGGTGATTTAAAATCAGGTATGACAGGCGGTGTGGTGGGTACTGTTATTGCCGTACAAGAAAAGCGACCTCGTCCTCGATTGTCTATTTTAGAGGTCGTCATTGCAGATGGCACAGGACCTCTGAAGATTGTTTTGTTTAATCAAGGATATAAAAAGAACTTTTACAAAAAGGGACAACGTATATATGCATATGGTAAAGCTGAGTTTCAGTATGGTACTATGCAAATGAATACACCGCAAATGGAAAATTTAGGAGATAGTGGTGAACCAGATCGAGGTATCGTTCCTATTTATGCGCTTGCTGATGGGGTATCTCAGTTTGTGGTTCGTTCATCTGTACGCAATTGGTTCGCAGCTAATCATGAGTTACCAGAGATTTTACCTGTGGAGGTTCGTGAAAGTCATCATTATATGAGTCGCTATGATGCTTTTAAGATGATGCATTTTCCAGACTCCTCAGAGCATTACAAAGAGGCTCGTCATCAATTGGCCTATGAGGAGTTGTTCGTCATGCAAGCTGGCTTAGCTTTGTTGCGAAGTAAAGAGCAATGCCACAGAGGTCCAAAAATGGGACCAAACGGGGAACTAATGGCTCGGTGTATAGAGAATTTACCGTTTTCCTTAACAGGTGATCAACAACGAGCGTTAGAGGATATTCGTATTGATATGGAAGATGAACGACCTATGCAACGTTTGTTGCAAGGTGATGTAGGCTCAGGTAAAACTATTGTGGCTACCTTAGGTTTATTAAAAGCTATCGAAAATGGGTATCAGGGGGCATTGATGGCCCCTACGGAAATTCTAGCGGCTCAACATTATGAAGGGATACGAACTGTATGTGCTAATTTAGGTATTACCATAGAACTATTAACTGGCTCCACTACGAAAAAAGAGAAAGAATGCATCTATGAGGGCTTAGCAGATGGCAGTATCCATATGATTATTGGAACGCATGCTCTTATTCAAGAAAATGTTAATTTTCATAATTTGGGCCTTGTTATCATCGATGAGCAACATCGTTTCGGTGTAGAACAACGGGCAAGATTACAACAAAAGGGGACATATCCTCATGTGCTTATCATGACGGCTACACCGATTCCTCGTACCATGACATTATCCGTATATGGTGATTTGGCAGTATCCTTAATCAAAGAAATGCCACCAGGTCGAAAACCAGTTAAAACATATGCTGTAGATAGTTCTTATAAAGATAGATTATGCACTTTCTTCGGCAAGGAAATGGCAGAAGGGCGTCAGGTCTACGTGGTGTGCCCTCTTGTAGAAGAATCCGAAAAATTAGACTTGCAAGCCGCTGAGGAATTGTATCTAGAATTAAAAGAGTACTTTTATAAGGCCTATGAAGTGGGTCTCGTTCACGGTCGTATGAAACCGAGTGAAAAAGATGAAGTGATGAATGCCTTTCATAAGGGTGAAATTTCATTACTTGTTTCTACTACAGTTATCGAAGTTGGTGTTAATGTGCCAAATGCGACTATTATGTGCGTTGAAGGGGCAGAGCGATTTGGTCTGTCTCAGCTACATCAGTTGCGGGGCCGTGTAGGTCGTGGCGCTTATCAGTCCTATTGTATTCTTGTTAGTGATTCTAAAAATGATGTAAGTCAAGAGCGTTTAAAGCTGATGGAACAAATCCAGGATGGATTTGAGCTTGCGGAGCAAGATTTATTGCTTCGCGGATCTGGTCAATTATTTGGTTTAGCTCAATCGGGGCTGCCAGATTTACGCGTTGCAAATATCATTAAAGATATTGAAATTTTAGTAGAGGCTCGTAAGGATGTACTAGATTTTGCAAATCAATTTGGAATAGAAAAATTAGAATCTGTCATGAAAGAAGAATTAGAAAAAAGATTTGGTGAAAAATTCCTAAGAATATTGTATAATTAAGAGGTAGGAATAATAAGTACATAAGTATTGATAATATTAGATTTTATCTGGCTTTTTCCCTTGTCTATATGTTCCTCATACCGTATAATAGAACAAACAATTTATTTCATTTTTTCATCTATGGAGGTTAATATGCCAATTATTCATGTAGAGCTTGTAGAAGGGCGCACAAAAGAACAAAAGAAACAATTAGGTGAAGCAATCACAAAAGCTGCGGTTGATATCGTAAATGTTCCTGCTGATGCAGTAAAAGTTATCTTCGTAGATATGAAAAAAGATGATTATATGGAAGGCGGCATTTTGCGGTCTGAACGCTAAGGCTACGACTGACCGCCTAGTCCATAGGGACTAGGCGGGTCGTAGTTTTGTTTTATTATACGGAAAGGAAAGAAATATGAGAGACGATAAATTCGGTATGCGTGGACTAACTTTTGATGATGTATTATTAATACCAGCAGCTTCTGATATACTGCCTAATCAAGTAGAGTTAAAAACTCAATTAACTCGTGACATTACATTAAATATTCCTATGATTAGTTCTGGGATGGATACGGTTACCGAATCACGGATGGCGATTGCTATGGCTCGTGAAGGAGGTCTTGGCGTTATCCACAAAAATATGTCTATTGAAGAGCAAGCTCATGAAGTTGACAAGGTAAAACGCTCTGAACATGGTGTTATCGTTGATCCTATTTTCTTAAGTCCTCAAAATTTACTATCTGATGCAGCAGAAATTATGGAAAAATATAAAATTTCTGGTGTACCTATCACAGAACATGGTAAACTAGTAGGGATCATTACAAATCGCGATATGCGTTTTGAAACTGATTTAAGCCGACAAATCGGGGAATGCATGACAAAAGATTCCCTTGTTACTGCACCGGAAGGTACATCTCTTGAAGCGGCGAAAGCTATCTTAAGCGAACATCGTATTGAAAAATTACCTCTTGTAGATGGCGATGGTAACTTAAAAGGCTTAATTACGATTAAAGATATTGAAAAAGCGACTAAATATCCAAATGCAGCAAAGGATGGTAGTGGTCGATTATTAGTTGGTGCCGCAGTAGGTGTTTCTCAAGATTTGTATGATAGACTTGATGCGCTTGTATCTGCTAAAGCTGACGTAATTATTGTTGATACTGCCCATGGGCATTCTGCAGGTGTTCTTCGTACGTTGAAGGACATTAAACAGGCGTATCCTCACATTCCTGTAATTGCAGGTAATGTGGCAACTGCAGCAGGCACTGAGGCTCTTATCGAAGCTGGAGCTGATGCAGTTAAGGTTGGTATAGGACCTGGTTCTATTTGTACAACTCGTGTTATTGCTGGTATTGGGGTACCTCAAATTACGGCAGTCTATGAGTCTGCCCAAGTGGGGCGTCGTTATGGAGTTCCTATCATTGCTGATGGGGGTATTAAATATTCTGGAGATATTGCTAAAGCTATTGCGGCTGGTGCTAATGTAGTTATGATGGGTAATATTTTAGCGGGTACTGATGAAAGCCCTGGAGAAACAGTGATTTATCAAGGCCGTTCTTATAAAGTATATCGAGGCATGGGTAGTCTAGGGGCTATGAAACTTGGTAGTAAAGATCGATATTTCCAAACAGAAGCTAAGAAATTAGTTCCTGAAGGTATAGAAGGTCGTGTACCATATAAAGGTATGTTGGCCGATACAATTTTCCAAATGGTTGGTGGTTTGCGTGCAAGTATGGGGTATTGCGGATGTCATAACATCCAAGAAATGATTGAAAACACTCAATTCATTCAAATTACAGCGGCTGGTTTGAAAGAAAGTCATCCGCATGATGTAAGCATTACCGTTGAAGCACCAAATTATAGTGGTTGATAATGGAGTATTACATTGAATAAACGTATTTCTGTTTTATCTGTGCCTATCGATTGTGTCACAATGGATGAGGCAGTCCAACGTATTTTACAATTAACTGAACAGCCGGGGCTACATTTAGTAGCAACGGCTAATGCAGAAATGGTTATGTTGGCTAATGAAAATCCTACATTGCACTCCATATTGAATAATGCTAGTCTTGTCGTTCCCGATGGGGCTGGCATTTTGTGGGCTGCAGAGCGTCAAGGAGAACATGTGCCTGAACGTGTAACAGGCGTAGACGTAACTAAGGAATTGTTTAAAGTTGCGGCGACTCATCAAATTCCTGTATACTGCTTGGGGGCGGCACCAGGTGTTGCTCAACGAGCGATTGATAATGTATCTGCTCAGGTAGGTGTATTAAATATAGCAGGAATTCATGACGGATTCTTTGATAGTGCAGAGGAACAAGAAATCATTAAATCTATAGCTGATTCTAAGGCAAAATTGGTATTTGTTGCCTTAGGTGTGCCAAAGCAAGAACAATGGATTGCAGAAAAGTTGAGTCACCTCGATGGCGTAGTTGCCATCGGAATTGGTGGTTCCTTTGATGTCTTGGCAGGTAATATTCCTCGGGCCCCAGAATGGATGCAACAAAATCGACTTGAATGGTTGTATCGATTATATTTAGAACCTCAACGGATTGGCCGCATGTTGGCTATTCCAAAGTTTATGTGGACCGTTATTAGAAATAAATAGAGGAGTGTTGAATCGTGCCTACAGGACCAATAATTAAGGAAGGGTTTCCTCTGATAGGAGCTATGCTCATTATCACTGTGGTGTTAGGATATTTAGGACATTATGTAATTGCGATTATTTCATTTATTCTGGCATTATTTTTCGTCAATTTCTTTAGAAATCCTAAACGTGTAATCCCTCAAGATCCAGATTTGATTTTATCCCCAGCGGACGGTAAAATCATGGATATTTCTGATGTATACGAAGATATTTACTTACACAAAGAGTGTAAAAAAGTAACTATTTTCTTATCTGTTTTTGACGTGCATGCTAATCGTGCGCCTATTGATGGTAAAATTACATATCGTCACTATACGATGGGGAGTTTCCTACCAGCTTTCAAAGATGATGTAGGTTTTGAAAATGAACGTCATACTATTTGTATTGAAAATGATCGTACTTCCGTATTAGTAACGCAAATTGCGGGCCTTTTAGCAAGACGTATCGTATCTTGGACAGACCTAGATAGTGTACTTGAACGCGGTCAGTTGTACGGGATGATTAAGTTCGGTTCCTGTACTGAGCTCTATATGGATAAGAATGTAGAGTTGTTCGTGGAAAAAGGTCAACATATTACAGGTGGGGACACTATTATCGGGAGGTTACGACATGAATAAATCTATTATTCCAAATTTATTTACTAGTGCGAACTTAGCATTTGGTGTTCTTGGTATTACGTTGTCTGCTACTAACAATACATTCTGCGCAGCCATATGTATATTATTGTCTTTAGTAGCAGATGGGTTAGATGGGCGCGTAGCAAGAGCTTTAGGAGTTGCAGGACCAATGGGCCGGGAACTTGATTCTCTGTCTGATGTAGTGGGATTTGGTGTAGCGCCTGCCTATATGCTTTATATGAAAGAATTATATGGTTTAGGATGGATTGCATATGTGCCACTATTAGCTTTTGCAGTGCTTGGTGCATTTCGTTTAGCGCGATTTAATATTAAAACTGACGAAGTTCATGGCTATTTTGAAGGTTTACCAATTCCAGCCGCTGGATGTTTAGCAGCGACTTACGTATTGTGTGGCGTATCGGTACCTCAATTTGTGTTGGTAATTTGTATGATTGGTATAGGTCTCCTTATGGTTAGTGAAGTTAAATATCCCGATTTTAAAGGTAAAAGTGAGATTTATATCAATAAATTTTCTATTGTACTCACAGCCATATTTGTTGTAGCTTGTCTCGTGTATGATTGGCATACATGGGCCGTTATGATTTTTGCTGGTTATGTAATGTTTGGGCTTATTAACGGGGCTTTAAATATAGTGCGTAAATAGATGTGTGGAGGAGAATAGTATGAATTACCTACTGGATCTATTACTGATTCCTATGCAGGTAATAATCGTAATTTATACGGTTTATTATTTTATACTCGCTGTCGTAGGGATGTGGCGATCGCGAGTACATAAAAATTATACCCCTAAAAATTCCTTTGCCATCGTTGTATGTGCTCATAATGAGGAAGCTGTTGTTGGTGAGTTAGTTAAAAACTTACGTGGCCTAGATTATCCAGATGATCTGTACGATATTTTTGTAGTTGCCGATAACTGTACAGATAAGACTGCGGAAGTAGCAAGTGCTGCTGGCGCTAATGTGCATGTACGTGAAAATAAACAAGAAATAGGTAAAGGTTATGCCATGGGGTGGATGTTTGATCGGGTAGAACAAATGGATCGGAAATATGATGCATTCCTGATTTTTGATGCCGATAATTTAGTACATCCTCAATTTATGTTAGAAATGAATGATCATCTTGAAAAAGGTGAGTCTGTAATTCAAGGTTACTTGAACTCTAAAAATCCAACTGACTCTTGGGTAGCCGGTACGTTCTCTATCGCCTTTTGGATGGTTAACCATATGTGGCATTTAGCAAAATATCGTCTTGGATTATCTACGGCTTTAGGTGGTACAGGCATGTGTATTCGTACATCTATTATTCGCGAATACGGTTGGGATTGCAATAGCTTAACCGAAGATATGGAATTTTCCATGAAACTATTGACTCATGGTATCCGTACTTGTTGGGGGCATGATGCTATCGTATACGATGAAAAGGTTACGACTATGATGGCTTCTTGCAGACAACGTTTACGATGGGCTCAGGGGCAATTTGACTGTGCGGGGCGATATATTCCTAAATTATTTGCTATTGGTATCAAAACAGGGAATATTATGATTCTGGATGGTATATTCCAAGTGAGTCAACCTTATTTCTTATTGTTGACAACCGTATACTTGGTGTTATCCTACATCAATGCGTATACTCCAATTTATACAAATATTTTGTATCAAATTATGCCTATGTCTGTATGGACAATTATAGGTGTTGGTCAATATCTATTCCCATTAATTGTATTGTTGAAAATCAAGGTACCACCAAAGATTTGGTTCTACTATTTACTATATCCATTATTTGTGTATTCTTGGATTCCAGTAAATATTTTAGGGTGGTTCCGCCGTCATAATAAGGTATGGTCTCATACAGTCCATACGAGAGCTGTGGGCTTAGATGATGTTAAATTAACACGTATGGGCAATATGAATAAGAATGAAAAATAGAATCTGTAGGAGTGACTATGCATATTTTAATGTGTAATGACGATGGCATTTTAGCAGATGGTTTACGTCATCTTGCATCGTATTTAAGTCAATATTATAGAATTACCGTTGTAGCACCTGCTAATGAGCAAAGTGCTAAATCCCATGCATTGACGACCGAGGTTCCATTGAAATTAGATGCTTGCAATGGCGAGGATGAAAATCCTCGCCTTTATGCTCTAACGGGAACGCCGTCCGATTGCATGAAGTTCGGCCTCAGTTATTTATTGACTGATGATATGCCAGATCTTGTAATTTCTGGAATTAATCATGGATTTAATTTAGGCTCTGATGTATTGTATTCCGGCACTGTTTCAGCAGCTATGGAAAGTGGTTTTTACGGTATTCCTGGTTTAGCATTATCTGTTGAGAGATATTCTGTTGAACGGGGAGACGAGATGTATCCATTTATACATGAATTGATTAAGAAAATTTATGTGGCGGGCCAGTTTAGCGGTTTACTAAATGTGAACTTCCCATTACGTGGCACATGTGATTGGGACCATTTTAAAATGGTGAGCCAAGGCTTACAAACCTATAGTAATATTATCGAAGCTCGCATTAATTCAAGAGGACAGGATTATTATTGGTTAGCTGGCGAGCTAGACTATGGTGCTGAAAGTGTTCCTAC
Organism: Veillonella parvula DSM 2008; assembly: GCF_000024945.1. Taxonomy (NCBI): domain Bacteria; kingdom Bacillati; phylum Bacillota; class Negativicutes; order Veillonellales; family Veillonellaceae; genus Veillonella; species Veillonella parvula. Next base: position 1,210,957 of record NC_013520.1, on the reverse strand, counting down.
AGATGTAGAATTTGCCCGTAAAGGCTATATTACAGGTGTCGCACTTACATGGAAACAACAATGTGATACGGATATGAAAAGGGTTCAAAATATTTTAGATGAAATATAAAAAATATGTTGACATTGCTTAGGGATGTCTGTATAATAACAAATGTTCCGATACGCCGGAGTGGCGGAATGGCAGACGCACTTGACTCAAAATCAAGCGGGTAACACCGTGTGGGTTCAAGTCCCACCTCCGGCACCAACATTAGGCGGTAAGACTTTTGTCTTACCGCCTATTTTTATATTTATGAATTTATATACTATAATATACATTATTAATTTCATGAGGTGACAGTATGGATCAAGGTGTAATTGATTATATTACAAATATCTTCGATATTCCTAAACTTACTCAACAGGTTAGCGCTGTACAGATGCCATTGCCATTATCTCGATTGGCAGAAATACCATTAGATGGATCTGTAAATCAGTGCCAAGGATTTTGTTATAATTCCAAAAAAGACGTTTTTGCTTTAGCTTGTATTAATTCAGATAATACGAAGCAAATTATTTATGAAATTAATCCAAAAACTTTTACTGTTGTTGCAAAATATGAGTATAGTTATAAAAGTTTATTAGGTCATATGAATACCTTAACTTATAATTCCGTCAATAATCGTTACTATACAACAAATGCTGTTGTAGACGGATATAACCTTACTCCTATTGAAGCGGATAGCATGATTGTTGAAGCACCGATTAAACTAAAAGAGAAAGTTTTTAATCTTGCATATGATAAAGTACGCAATGAATATGTATCAATTGTGCCTTTAACAAACTCTGAACGGACAATTAATTATTACGACTCTAATTTTAATCGTATTCGTTCTTATAAAATTGATGCCAATCATACAAACTTAAATAATAACGGTGCTTACGCAACTAATGGAAATACTTTATTTACAACGTTGACAACCTTTGTATACGTCGATGAAGAGGGGGTTGTTAAAAATATTAGCCCTTATGCTTCTGGAATGGAAGTAGAAGACATGGATTGTAGAAATGGTCAAATGTATATGGCGGTCAATCGCAAAGGTAAAGTTGAAATTTATAGTTTGTCTAGCCTACCATTTTCGGTAAATGTCTAGATATTACTTATGTTTTAATCCCCTTTATGAGTGTATAATAATAGTATTAGGGTATTTTAGGAGCTATTATGAAATTAGGGAATGATATTATAGAGATTGACCGTATACGTCAAGCTATAGAGAAATCAAGTTCATTTAAAGCGCGCGTTTATACGATTCATGAGATTGAATATTGTAAAAGTCGGAATAAAGGATGCTACGAATCCTTTGCAGGTATATATGCTGCAAAAGAGGCTTTTATTAAAGCTTTAGGCACAGGGATGAGGCATGGATCATGGCAAGATATAGAGATTTATCATGATGAATGGGGCGCACCCTTAATTCGTTTACAAGATACTTTCAAAGATATTTACGAAACATCAGGTTATACTGATATTCATGTATCGATTAGTCATTGCAAGGATTATGCAATGAGTACAGTTATACTTGAAGGAGCATAAGATGAATATTTTAACTACAGAAGATGCTCGATTTATAGATCGAGAGGTTCCTAAGCAATTAGGAATCTCTTTAGAAATCCTCATGGAAAATGCTGGACGTGGTATCGTAGATGCCTTATGGGGAGAGTACGATTTATTTTCCCTGAATAATGGCCGTTCCATAAATAGTTTTGTTTTATTCATATGTGGTACGGGTAATAATGGGGCAGATGGCTTTGTAGCGGCTCGCCATTTGATGGAGCAAGGCGTACCAGCACAAATTGTACTAGTAGGAGATATAAACAAGTGTAGTGATCTTTTTGCACTGCAAATTGAGCGCTGCAAAGCTATGGGCTGTAGCATCGATATGTATGATGAATTCAATGATTGGTCCAACGTAGCCATTGCTGTGGAAGGCATCATGGGAACGGGCTTTACTGGAAGGTTAAGAGAGGTGACTATCGATATATTGAACGATATTGATACTATGCGTAGTCAGTATAATTTTGATTTGTGGGCTATTGATGTACCTGCAGGTTTGGATGCTACTACTGGTCAAGTAGCAGAAGGCACACTGACCTATGATTATACTGTTACTTTTGGGGCAATCAAACAAGGTTTGTTATTATATCCCGGAAAGGCTATAGGAGGAACCTCAGTGGTTGCTCCATTGGGGGCTCCTTGGCAGCATGTACTGGGTGAACATGTTAGAACTTTAACCATTGATTCTGATTTAGCCGAAAAAATTATCAACTATCGTATCCCAATGGCGCATAAAGGCGTCAATGGAAACACTTTAATTATTGGTGGTTCAAATGATATGATAGGAGCCCCTATTTTGGCTGCTGAAGCGGCAGTTCATAGTGGTGCTGGTAAAGTAACATTAGCTGTACCCAAAATAATTAAACAGATTGTACAAAGCCGTGTCATACCTGAGGTGATGGTTAGTTCCACAGAGACTAATAAAGAACTTTTTGATTGTCGCCAAGTTGTTGCTATGGGACCTGGTTTAGGTCGCACCCGTGAAATCTGTGATTTAGTGGATCATATTTTAGATGCTTACGAAGGAGCATTAGTACTAGATGCTGATGCTTTGTATGCATTGGGACATGTTGGTTGTGTTAATAAAGATGCTTTGCGAGATGGTGATATTGAGTCTGCATATACAGTGGAAAGAGAACTGCCATATTGTGTCATGACACCGCATTTAGGTGAATTTAGTAGACTTATTGATTTACCTATTAAATGGATTGAGCGTCATTATATCACGTTGGCTAGAGAATTTGCTAAGGCTCATCAAGTTATTCTTGTACTAAAAGGAATTCCTTCAATTGTGGCATTACCTGATGGAACAGTGTATGTAAATACTATCGGTAATGCGGGCATGGGTACTGGCGGTATGGGAGATGTGCTGACTGGTGTAATTGCTGGTTTTATAAGTCAGGGTTATTCACTACAAGATAGTGCTGTTCTCGGTGTATATGTACATAGTCGTAGTGCAGATATTCTGAATGAAACAAAGAGTTGGGGTTATACTCCGAGTGATGTCAGTACTTCTTTAGGTTGTGTTATTAGTGAATTGTTGGGAGATTATGAATGACAAATAGAATACAACGATTTATAGCTTTCTTGCTAGTATTATGTATTCCTATCTTCGCCATTGCAGGATGCACAAATAAGGATGTAGCAAATGCAGCAAATCAGGTAACCACTAATGCTAATGGGGCTTACTCTATCGATACTAAGACGACTACTCCTGAAGGCAAGCTAGATGTATATATGCTAGATATTGGTCAGGGGGATGCTATATTGCTTAAGGTAGGCGATGAGTATAGCATGATTGATACTGGTGATATAGAACATCGTGAAAATATTGTGGCCCAACTTAAAGCTATGGGTGTAACGAAGTTAAAAAATATTATTATCACGCATCCTCATGCTGATCATATGGGTGGTTTTTATGCTATTGTAAAGGCTATGCCTATTGAACATGTATATGATGATGGTATTGCTGTTGATAATAATATGTACAAAACCTATGAAAAATGGATTGAGAAAAATAAAATTCAACGAACTACTTTGAGAAGTGGAGATGTAGTTGATTTTGGACATGGTGCTGTCTTTGTAGTATATGCTCCTTGGGTTGAACCTTTGACTGATAAAAAAGGAGAGACAGATCTTAATAATAATTCTATTGTAGGTAAATTAATCTTCGGTAAATTTTCTATGCTCTTTACGGGTGATGCTGAATTACAAGAAGAGAAAAAACTTATAAAAGAGCAGAATTCTAGATTGTTTTCTCGTATTCTTAAGGTAGGTCATCACGGTTCTCGTACAAGTAGCTCTGAAGATTTTTTGAAATCTATTAAGCCTGAAAGTGCATTAATTTCAAATGGCATGTATAATAAGTATGGTCATCCTCACGATGTGACATTACGTCGTTTACAGGAAAATAATATTGCTATTTACCGTACAGATACGATGGGGCGTATTCATATTAGTACGGATGGGAATGAATGGCAAATTACAACTGAACGATAGTTTTGATTACTTATACAAAAAATAAATTTATGAAACTGTTTTTTGTGTATTCTGTATAAGGTCTTTATATAGTAATATGTGTAATCGGCATACTAATCTTCATGTTTGTATGAAATAATCTATTTATAATCTAACATTAGTTTATGGATAGATTGGAACGATGAGATTTTGATAGATAAAAATATCATCGACTCATCTCTATGGTTTGGACACTATGTATGTCAGTTAGATTGGAGTGAATGTATTGCGTAAACTATTTTTAATGTGCCTTGCAGTCTTGATGGCGATACCTTTATTATTGACTCAAGCAAAGGCAGCTAATTTAGAAGATGCTCGATGGGTGACTAGAACAGATGCACCTGTACCATATGTTCGTATTGTTATGGACTTATCGGCACCTATAAAGGCATCTGCATCAATTAGCAAAGATGGGAAAACTACGACTGTTACTTTAAAGAATACAAAGCTAAAGACGGCTAAAGAGAACATTTCTATGGACTCAGCTATTGCTAGCTCTGCTAAACTTTCACAAGATGGCAGAGACGTTAAAGTAACAATCAAGACACCTTCATCTATTGATACTAGTGATGTAAAGGTTTTTTCCTTGAAAAAAGATACGGTTAATAAGAAACCGTATCGTATCGTTGTTGATGTTCAGAAAAAAGGTGCTGTAGCTAAGCCTGCTTACTATGGTAAAAAGCCATCTCAATCTGCGCATCCAGCAAAAAATGTACCTACAGAATCTGGTAAATACTCTACTAGTGGCGGTTTATCTGGCAAAACAATTACTATTGACCCAGGACATGGTGGTAGTGATTCTGGTGCTATTGGACCTCACGGTGTACAAGAGAAAAACATTACACTACCGATCTCTATGTATTTGAAAAAATCTCTAGAAAATCGTGGTGCTAAAGTGTTTATGACTCGTACTACCGATGTAGATGTATATGGCCCTAATGCAAGCGGTGTTGATGAATTGGGGGCTCGTGTTAACGTGGCTAACCGTAGTAATTCTGATGCGCTTGTAAGCGTTCATATCAACGCATTTAATAATCCTAGCGTTGGTGGTATTGCAACATATTACTATAGCAAAACCGGTAACGATGCTCGATTAGCACAAAAGGTACAATCTCAAATTGCTAACACACCTGGTTTCAATGGTGATCGTGGCATTCAAGAGGGTAACTTATACGTGTTGAGACATTCTAATATGCCTGCAATTCTTGTAGAGCTTGGTTTTATCTCTAACCCTAATGAGGAACGTGTGCTACAATCTCCTCAAACTCAAGAAGACTTTGCTAACCGCATTGCAAATGGTATTGCTAATTACTTTGGAGGTTAATCGATGAAATTACGTAAACAAGTTCTATCGATTCTCTGTGTAGGTATGCTGGCATTTGTAGTGGGTTGTACACATGAACAAGCTCCTACAACAGGTAAAAGTGAACCTACGCAAGAGACGAAAGTCAATAAGGATGCAGAAACAAGTAAAGTATCTCAAGAAAAGGTTAAGATGGCCTTCTTTGTTCCTACGGAGGATGGTTCTGGGGTAAAACAAACTACCGTTGAGATAGAGGCGAATAAAGTTACGCCTAAAGCAGCTCTTTTAGCAATGTTAAATGCTGATAGAGCACAAAAATATCCAGTCTTCTCTAAGGATATTGAAATTACATCTGTTACTGTAAAAGATGGTATTGCTTCTGTTGAAGTAAATGATGCATTCGTAAAGGGTAATGGCGGAGACTTAACTGTTAAGTTACAAATGGCTGCTATTGTAAATACATTGACATCCTTTGATAATATTAATGGTGTTCTATTCGTCAATAATGGTAAAAAGGTGCCAACTGTAGGTTCCTTTGATACTAAAGAACCTGTTAAGAGAATGACGAATCTAATTAAAAAATAATTCTTTTAAGGACATTTATAGCAGATAGTTGATATATCAACTATCTGCTATTTTTGTTGTCTTTTATATATGTTACAATACAATAAGTAATAATCGGAAATTAGGTGATCAGATGCAATTAAAAGATGTTGGGGAATTTAATTTCATTCGTCAAATTCAAAATAACACGATTTACAACCCTAATACCGTAGTGTACGGTATTGGTGATGATTGCGCTATTTATAAAACTGAACAAAATACAGAGCAATTGATAAGCACTGACACAATGGTAGAAGGTATTCATTTTAGCTTTCACTATATGACGCCCTATGATGTAGGGTATCGTCTTATGACGGCTAATTTGAGTGATGTTGCGGCTATGGGTGGCATTCCTAGACAAATTGTATTATCTCTTGCTGTATCAGACCATATTGATACAGCAATTCTTGATGAAATTTATAGGGGAATTAAAGATCAATGTATGCGGTATCAACTCAATATATTGGGTGGAGATACGGTACGTACGGAAGGCCCCATGGTTTGGACCGTAACAATTATCGGAGAGATTCCTAAAGGTACTGCGGTTATGCGAAGTGGTGCGAAAGTAGGAGACGTTGTTGGTCTTACAAACTATGTAGGCTATGCAGCTACAGGTTTAGGTGCGTTATCATATAATTTAGTAGGCTATGATATGACCAAAGTGGGGCATCAACGTCCTGAACCACAGATTGAATTGGGGCAAAAATTGCGACTGCTTGGTATACATAGTATGAATGACATTAGCGATGGACTAGGTAGTGAATTGAATGAAATCGCTGTAGCTAGTAATGTTTCCATTGTATTTGAAGAGCAAGCAATCCCTTTACACGAGGAGACTTACGAATTAGCTAAGCATTTACAAACTAATCCAGTAGATTATGCTTTGTATGGTGGAGAAGACTTTCAGTTAGTCTTTACAGCGCCAAAATCACTACTTTCGGAATTGGAAAAGCTAGCAGGCATTACGTTGATTGGGGAAGTTTTATCTGGCCCTCCTCGGGTTCAAATGGTAACACTTGATAAAACGATTAAGACCATAGAAGCGAAAGGATATAATCATTTTCATGAAGGATAAGGTACAGGTTCATTTAAAGACTCATACAGTAGAAGACACACAACAATTTGGCCAATTATTAGGCGAATGGGTTAAACATAATGGGCATCCTCTTTGTATAGCACTCATTGGTGACTTGGGGACAGGAAAAACACATTTGTCGCAAGGCATTGCAAAGGGCTTTGGAGTTACTGAAGAAATTACAAGTCCCACCTTTGCCATCATGAATACCTATGATGTGAATAGAACTCATTTATATCATTTTGACGTATATCGCTTGGAAGATATTAGTGAACTGGAAAATATTGGATTTTATGAATATACAGAAGACTGCGTATCCATTGTAGAATGGGCAGATAAATTCGTTCATGAATTGCCTGATGAAACGCTATGGATTCATTTAACACGTATTGATGATACAAGTCGTTCCATTACATTAACTAGTGATTACCTTACAACGGGTGATTTAGTAGAAATAGGAGGCCCATATGTGGTTGGGGATTGAGACGAGCTCTCTCGTGTCGAGTGTGGCTTTAATAGATGAAAGTTGCCTAATTGGGGAATTGACCATTCAAGCTGGATTGACTCATTCTGAGCAGTTGGTACCTCATATTGATATGCTATTACGAGCTTCTCAAGTTGAAAAAAGTGAATTAAAAGGTATTATGGTTAGCATTGGACCTGGTTCTTTTACAGGCTTACGTATTGGTATGGGGACAGCTAAAGCTATGGCTTATGCCTTACAAATTTCTTTATATGGCGTAATGACCATGGACAGTTTAGCTCGTAATGTAGCTTATACGGACCGCACGATTTGTACCGTTATCGATGCTCAGAAAAAACATGTCTATGCAGGTATCTACAAATATGATGGTAATGAATTGGTCTGCAAAGAGGAGCCTTTTGTCATTGCTGCTAATGATTTATTAGATCGACTCCGAGCCTCTGAAGAATATGTAGTGTTCCTTGGGGATGGCGTTAAGCGAATAGAGAAGCTACTAGATGAAAGTGATACAAATTTAACGATTTTAGATATATCGCAACGTATTCCAAAAGCTAGTTCTCTATTACTAGCTGGCCGTAGATTGGTAGGCTCTGAAGAGAGTTCTGACCCTATGGATATGGTTCCTTATTATATTCGACGATCAGAAGCAGAAGTGTTATGGGAAGAACGCCATAAAAATAATCCTGAAATGTTGAAACAAAATCCTACAGTTGTAGTTACTGAGGCAGCAGGAGTCGAATAATGGAGATTCGTTTGGCTACAATAGATGATGCTCAAGCTATCTATGCTATTGAACAACAGTCTTTTTCTGTTCCTTGGAGTTTAGAATCTGTTCTCGTTGAGTTAGAAGGGGCATCAAATAAATTATATATGGTAATTTGTGAGGAGAACAAAATTGTTGGATATGCAGGTGCTTGGCTTGTATACGATGAAGGTCAAATTACGAATATCGCCATTATTCCTTCCGCACGAGGTAAGGGATACGGATCAAAACTTACAAAACAATTAATAGATGAATGTCTTATGAGAGGTATGAAAGAAATTTTCTTAGAGGTGCGCATATCTAATCTTGCAGCATTGGCTATGTATAGAAATTTAGGATTTTCTGTAAAAGGAATTCGTAAAGATTATTATTCAGAGCCTACGGAAGATGCTTATATTATGTCTCTCGTTTCAGAGGAAATAGAATGAGTATATACACATTAGCCTTGGAAAGTAGTTGTGACGAAACCTCTGCTTCTGTCCTTAAGGACGGGCGCACTGTTTTGTCTAATGTTATTTCAAGCCAAGTGCCAATACATAGAAAATTTGGTGGCGTTGTACCTGAAATTGCATCACGTCATCATATAGAACAAGTGATACCCGTAATAGACCAAGCATTACGTGATGCAAATGTGACTTTACAAGATATCAATCATATTGGTGTTACGTATGGTCCCGGTCTTGTAGGGGCCTTATTAGTTGGTGTAGCTGCTGCAAAAGGGTTATCCTTTGCTACCGGGATACCCTTGGTGCCAGTGCACCATATGGAAGGTCATATTTTTGCAAACTTTTTAGCTAATCCAGAACTGGAGCCTCCATTTTTAAGTCTCGTTGTCTCTGGTGGTCATACCATGTTAGTACATGTAAAAGGATATGAAGAATTTGATGTTCTTGGTCAAACACGAGATGACGCAGCTGGCGAGGCTTTTGATAAGATTGCACGGGTCATGGGATTCCCTTATCCAGGGGGCCCTCATATCGATGCCCTTGCCGCTGAAGGGAATCCAGAGGCTATTGAATTTCCAAAGGCTTTAAGTGAACCAGGTAATTTTGAATTTAGCTTTAGTGGTTTAAAGTCTGCCGTTTTAAACTATTTAAATAGTAAGCAACAAAAGAATGAACCTATCAATCAATCTGATGTGGCTGCATCATTCCAGAAGGCCATCGTTGATGTGTTGGTAGAAAAGACGAAAGATGCCGCACATACTTTAGGTGAAAGTCGTATTACTATTGCTGGTGGTGTATCAGCCAATAAAGGATTACAAAAGGCTTTAGAAGCTATGTGTGTAGAAGAAGGTTTTACTTATTACAAACCACATAAAATTTTGTCTACTGACAATGCGGCCATGATTGGATGCCGAGCTTATTATATGGCGCAGGCCGGTAAATTTGGCGATTTAACATTGAATGCAAAGCCTAGTGTTGAAATTGGATACGTATCTTGGAAAGAGGATTAATCGTGGATATTGGTCAAGATATTTTAAATAGAACACCATTAGGACCATTACAAACCTCATTACTTGAGCATATTAGTAAACTCATATCCTTTGGCGAGTCTTTAACTCGTCAAAGGATACAGATTTTTACACCCCTACTAGAGACAGGACAAGGTGAGAGATCACAACAATGTGCAGATATGCTATGCATAGAACGCAGTGATCAAGGGATTACTACACGTCAATTAAAAGGCAGTCATACGTGGCATACTATGATGAAAGATGGTCAGCCACTTATCGGGTTAGATGACGAGCAGCGTCAACATGTCTTTCCTATCGTAGACAACGGAGGTCGTATTATTGGGGGGATATCTTTTACATTATCACCATCTATTAAGGCAGAACAATATGAGCAAGAATACGTTTTGTCTGATACGATGCAACGTCTTATGCTGACAGCTACTGATGAACAAATATTGTCTTACGAACCCATGTCCTATTTTGATGGTTTAATTATTTTCGACGACACTTATAAAATACTGTATGCTAACGATGCAGCTATGAAGTTAGTAGATATATTAGGCTTTGACCGTCGCTTGGTTGGTTCATCAATTTTTAGCAGTACCTTAAAGATGTCCGCTATACAGCAGGTATTATCAGATAGAAATATACTTACAAATGAAGAAATCTATCAAGATATGGTAATTCGTCAGCATATGATTCCTATTGCTATGGGGCGCAATGAAACGAGGTGCTTTTTAGTTCTTCATGATTGTACTCGTGAAAGCAAACAGCAACAAGAATTATTAGTTAAAAATTCCATTATCAAAGAGGTTCATCACCGTGTAAAAAATAACTTACAAACAGTAGCAGGTTTATTGCGCATGGAGGCGAGACGCTCTAGCTTGCCAGAGGTAAAACAAGCACTCCAAGAGGGAATTAATCGCATCGAGAGTATGGCTCTAGTTCACGATATAGTATCTCATTACGATGAGGATTATATCGGTATACGATCGATTTATGATGAATTATGTCGATTGTTGCGTATGAGTATGGTGCGACAAGACCAAGAGGTTACTTTTATTTACAGTGGCGAAGACATATTAATCTCCTCTCATATGGCAAGTTATGTATCTCTTATTATTAATGAGTTGATTACAAATAGCTTAGAACATGGGTTAGACGGTAGAAATGGTCAAATTCATTTGACTGTAACGGATATAAACGGGAGTATCGAACTAATCTTTTGGGATAATGGTAAAGGATTGCCTAGCAATTTTTCTTTCACATCTAATAAACGTTTAGGTCTAACTATTATTAATAATTTAGTTGCCCACGAGTTGAAAGGTAGTTTATCCATAGAAAATACTGGTACAGGTGTATTGGTGACGATACATATGAAGAAGGAGGCATAAATGCGCGTTTTAATCGTGGATGATGAATCTCTAATACGTATGGACTTACGGGATATTATTGAGTCTTGTGGTCATGAAGTCGTTGCAGAAGGTACAAATGGTGTTGAAGCTTTAGAACTTTGTAAAAAACATAAGCCAGATATTATATTGATGGATGTTAAAATGCCAGAATTAGATGGTATTGAGGCGGCACGTCAAATTGGCTTTCACCATGAAGCACCTGTAGTATTATTAACAAGTTATAGCCAGCAAGATTTAATCGATAAGGCTCGAGATTCTGGTGTATATGGCTATTTAATTAAACCAGTACGGGAGGAACAGTTAGTTCCTTCCTTAGAGATGGCTTTAGGTCGCTATAAAAGTGATGCTCAGTTGCGCGAAAAGATGGCTGAGCTAGAACAGTCATTAGAAGATCGTAAAATCATTCAAAAGGGAACTGGTATATTAATGGAACTATATTCTATATCTGAAGCGGAAGCGTATAATCGCATTCGCACCTTAAGTATGAATAAACAAATATCTATTATAGAAACATGTAATCTCATCATTAAACAGTCTAATAAGTCAAATAACATCTAAAAAGTCAAAAAATCAAAATTAGTACTTGCAATTATTTTAACTTCGGTTATAATAATACTTGTAATTAGCACTCAATGAGTTAGAGTGCTAATAAATTATGGAGATTAACTAGAAAAAAGGAGTGACATTATATGTTAAAACCATTAGCTGACCGCGTTCTTATCCGTCTAGAAGCAAAAGAAGAAAAAACTAAAAGTGGTATCTTCCTTCCTGATACAGCAAAAGAAAAACCTCAAGAAGGTGTAGTTGTAGCTGTAGGTGCTGGTAAAGTATATGACAATGGTCAACGTGTAGCTCCAGAAGTTAAAGTTGGCGACACTGTTATGTTCGCAAAATATGCTGGTAGCGAATTAGAAATTGATGGTGCTACTCATTTGATTATTAGCGAACGCGATATTTTAGCAGTATTATAATCGCTAATTTATAGTCTACATGACTATAAAAACTGATGATACATCCTATATTGCCTAAGGGTATATATATTTCGTTACATTGGATAGTGTTACTATTTAGGAGGTAATACATATGGCAAAAGAAATCTTGTTTAATGAAGAAGCTCGTCGTGCTTTAGGTCGTGGCGTAGATCAATTAGCAAATGCTGTAAAAGTTACATTAGGTCCAAAAGGTCGTAATGTTGTGTTGGATAAAAAATTCGGTTCCCCAACAATTACAAATGATGGTGTAACTATTGCTCGCGATATCGAACTTCCAGATCCATTTGAAAACATGGGTGCTCAGTTGGTAAAAGAAGTTGCTACTAAAACTAACGACGTAGCAGGTGATGGTACTACTACTGCCACAGTATTGGCACAAGCTATGATTCAAGAAGGTATGCGCAATGTAGCAGCTGGTGCTAACCCAATGATTTTGAAAAAAGGTATTGAAACAGCAGTAAAAACTTTAGTTGAAGAAATCAAAAAACGCTCTATTAAAGTTTCTGGTAAAGCTGAAATTGCTCAAGTTGCAAGTGTATCTGCTGCTGACGAAGAAATCGGTGGTTTGATTGCTGAAGCTATGGAAAAGGTTGGTAATGACGGTGTTATTACTGTTGAAGAATCCAAAGGTTTGCAAACTGCATTAAATGTAGTAGAAGGTATGCAATTTGATCGTGGTTACATTTCCCCTTACATGGTAACTGACCCTGATCGTATGGAAGCTGTTATGGATAACCCATATATCTTGATTACTGATCGTAAAATCAGTGCTATCGCAGATATGTTGCCAACACTTGAAAAAGTAGTAAAAGTAGGCAAAGAACTTCTTATTATCGCTGAAGATGTAGAAGGGGAAGCGTTGGCTACATTAGTAGTAAACCGTTTGCGTGGTACATTCAAAGCTGTAGCTGTTAAAGCTCCTGGCTTTGGTGATCGTCGTAAAGCTATGCTTGAAGATATCGCTATCTTAACTGGCGGTACGGTAATCACTGAAGATATGGGCCGTAAGCTTGATTCTGTAGAACTTGAAGATCTTGGTACAGCTCGTCAAGTTCGCATCACTAAAGATGAAACTACAATCATCGATGGCGCAGGTGATAAAGATGTAATTGCTAAACGCATTAACCAAATCCGTGCACAAGTTGAAGAAACATCTTCTGATTTCGACCGTGAAAAATTACAAGAACGTCTAGCTAAATTGTCCGGTGGTGTTGCAGTTATCGAAGTAGGTGCTGCTACAGAAGTTGAAATGAAAGATAAGAAACTTCGCATTGAAGACGCATTGAACGCAACCCGTGCAGCTGTCGAAGAAGGTATCGTAGCTGGTGGTGGTACTACATTCATCGATATCATCCCTGCATTGAATACATTGAAAGCTACTGGTGATGTTCAAACTGGTATTAACCTTGTAAAACGCGCTGTAGAAGAACCACTTCGTCAAATTGCATACAACGCTGGTCTCGAAGGTTCTGTAGTAGTAGAAAAAGTTAAAAATACTGAAGCTGGTGTAGGTTTCAATGCCTTGACTGAAGAATACATCGATATGGTTAAAGCTGGTATTGTTGACCCTGCAAAAGTTACTCGTTCTGCCCTTCAAAATGCCGCATCTATCGCATCTCTTGTATTAACTACTGAAACAATCGTAGCTGATAAGGTAGATGAAAATGCAGCAGTTCCTGCAATGCCTCCAATGGGTGGTATGGGCGGTATGATGTAATCAGCTGCTTAGAATTAATTTTATAAGAAATATAATAATCCTAATGAATTATGAATTACATTTTTTCATATTCATTAGGATTATTTTTTACTGATAAATTAATCTATTGTAAGGGTGTAATATTTTAAATTTCAAATTTCAAAAAAACTATGATTGTATTTAAGCTGACGATATTATGTTGATTACATCGATAAAATTGATTTTGTATACAATGTATGATATAATTCTATAGAATTTAATAGTGAGTCTTATTGACATAGTTATTCTCTAATAGTATAATTAGCGTATCGAATTTATTCGATTTTATATGTTTGAATTGAAAGAAGGATCACTATGTTGAACTTTATTTTTAAAAGTAAACCTAATTATGTAAATTTTGGCTTATTAATTTATCGCCTTGCATTGGGCATTTCCATGTTTTATCATGGTTATTTAAAATGGCTTAGCGGAGCTGAAGGACTCTACAAAGTAGGAACTATGTTGGCACCTTTAGGTGTATCCGGTGGTTATGAGATGCTAGGCACTATGGCAGCACTTGCAGAAATGATTGGTGGTATTCTCATTGCAGTAGGATTATTTACACGTATTGGTGCTATTCTAGTTGTAGGTACTTTAGCAACTGCGACTATTGTGAGTTTGAATGGTAGTTTCTTTAGCTGGGACTACCCATCTCAATTAGGCTTTGGTGCACTTATGTTATTCTTTGCTGGTGCTGGTCGCTTTAGTTTAGATAAAGCTTTATTTAAATAATTAGGAAATTAGAATAAAAGACTCATCGGCTGATGAGTCTTTTATTTATGTAGAAAGGTTATCATGAACAAAAAAACAGTTCCATTCACGTCAGAACAATTAGAAAATATTATTGCTCAGTATCCAACTCCATTCCATATTTATGATGAAGAAGGAATTATTGAGAATATGAAATCTTTCATCAATGCATTCTCTTGGAATAAGGGATTCAAGCAATATTTTGCAGTTAAAGCAACTCCAAATCCATATATCATGCGTTTATTACAAAAACTTGGAGTTGGTGCAGATTGCTCTTCCTTAGCGGAATTAATTTTATGTGAAAAGGTGGGTATTACAGGACATGATATTATGTTCACATCTAATGACACACCATATGTGGAGTATAAAAAAGCACTTGAAATGGGTGCAATCATCAATCTTGATGATATTACGCATATAGAATATTTAGAAAAAAATCACGGCTCTTTGCCAGATACATTCTGCGTGCGTTATAATCCGGGTTCTTTAAAAGAAGGAGGCAATACAATTATTGGCCTTCCTGAAGAAGCTAAATATGGTATGACACGCGAACAAATATTTGAAGCGTACAAACAATTACAAGCTAAAGGTGTAAAACACTTTGGTATTCATACAATGGTTGTTTCTAACGAACTTGATATTGACGGTTTAGTTGGTACAGCAGAGCTTTGCTTTAATCTTGCTGTAGATATTAAAAAAGAACTTGGTATCACTGTTGAATTTATTGATTTAGGTGGAGGTGTAGGTGTAGCTTATAAACCAGAACAAACACCAGTAGACTTCCGCGCATTAAGCAAGGGTGTAGAAGAAGCGTATAATCGGATTTTAGTAGCTAATGGACTTATTGATGTAGCATTGGCTTATGAATGTGGGCGTATGGTAACCGGTTCATTTGGTTACCTTGTTTCTACTGCTATTCATAAAAAAGATATTTATCGTCATTACATCGGTTTAGATGCTTGTATGGCAAATCTTATGCGTCCGGCGTTGTATGGCTCTTATCATCATATTACCGTAATGGGGAAAGAAAATGCTCCCAAGGATCATGTATATGATGTAACAGGCTCCTTATGTGAAAATAATGATAAATTTGCTATTCAACGAGAGCTGCCAAAAATTGATATTGGAGATCGTGTCATCATTCACGATGCTGGTGCACATGGACATTCTATGGGTTTCAATTATAATGGTAAATTACGTTCTGCAGAGTTATTGCTACATAAAGATGGCTCTGTTACACAAATTCGTCGTGCTGAAACATACGATGATTTATTTGGAACTCTTGATTTTTCAAACCTATAATTTAATATTGAGAATCGAATAGGATGAGAATTAATATTAATAAAAACCTATCAATATATGTAATACTTGATATTCTTTTAATTCCTGTATATTTTAGTAGGAATATCTTGCTATCATTTAGATAAGAATGTATAATGAGTGTAGATTGTTATGCACATACTTGCTAAGTTGGCGAGAATTACGGCGGTATTCACGTTAGTGCGTACCGCCTTTTTATATGTGTCAGTATATACGTTTTATATATAACGAGTGTATGTTTCTTATGGTTACATACAAATAAAAGGAGTGAACATTTTGGCTGAATTACTTCAGATAAAAGATTTAAAGGTATCTGTTGAAGAGAAACAAATCTTGAAAGGTATTGATTTAACAATTAATAAAGGTGAAATTCATGTTGTGATGGGGACAAATGGTGCTGGTAAATCTACACTTGCTAATGCAATCATGGGTAACTCTACATATACAGTAGATAGTGGTTCTATCATTTTTGATGGTAAGGATATTACGGAAGATGCAGTAAACGATCGTGCAAAAGCGGGTATTTTTATGTCCTTCCAAAATCCAATTTCTATTCCTGGTATTACTGTAGAAAACTTCATTCGTACAGCTAAATCCACAATTACTGGTGAAAATGTACGTGCATTATCTTTCAAAAAAGAATTGAAAGAAAAAATGGATGAATTGTCCTTTGATTTATCTTATGCGCAACGTTATGTAAATGAAGGCTTCTCTGGTGGTGAACGCAAGAAGAATGAAATTCTTCAAATGTCCATTTTGAATCCTAAATTGGCTATTCTTGATGAAACTGATTCTGGCCTTGACGTAGATGCGGTTCGTATCGTATCTGAAGGTGTACAACGTTTCCATAACGAAGAAAATGCTGTATTAATCATTACTCATCATAACCAAATCTTGCAAAAACTAAAACCAGACTATGTTCATGTGTTGATCAATGGCAAGATTGTTAAAACTGGTGATGCTTCTCTTGTACGTGAAATCGAAGAAAAAGGTTATGACGCATACAAAGCATTAGCATAGGAGGCATAATGGAAGAAAGAAAGAAAACCCAAGTCGCGGATATGGACCGTGGCGTCTATGATATAAAGAACGAATTTGAATATTCTTATATCTCTGATGCCGGTTTAACAGAAGATATTATCCGTGAGATTTGGTCTAATAAAAATGAACCAGAATGGATGCTCGATTTCCGTTTAAAGTCTTTGGAAATCTATAATCGCATGGGCATTCCGAATTGGATTCCTGATATCTCGGGCTTAGATATGGCAAATATTCATACATATGTTAAGCCTAAAGTAGATATGAAAGAAAACTGGGATGAAGTTCCAGAAGAAATTAAAAGTACTTTTGACCGCTTAGGTATTCCAGAAGCGGAAAAAACATCTCTAGCTGGTGTTGGTGCTCAATATGATTCTGAAGTTGTTTACCACAGTATTCAAGAAGATCTTGTTAAGCAAGGTGTTATCTATACTGATATCGAAACAGCATTACATGAACATGAAGAAATCGTAAAAAAATACTGGATGACATTAATTCCACCTACAGACCATAAATGGGCTGCTCTTCACGGTGCCGTTTGGTCTGGTGGTTCCTTCGTATACGTTCCTGCAGGTGTACAAGTAGAGATTCCATTGCAATCTTACTTCCGTTTGAATGCACCAGGTGCTGGTCAGTTCGAACATACGATGATTATCGTAGAAGAAGGGGCTAAATTGCACTTTATCGAAGGTTGTTCTGCTCCTAAGTATGATGTGTCTAACCTTCATGCAGGCGCTGTTGAACTGTTCGTTAAAGACAATGCTACATTGCGTTATTCTACAATTGAAAACTGGTCTAAAAACATGTACAACCTTAACACAAAACGTTGTGTAGTAGGTAAAAATGGTACAATTGAGTGGGTATCTGGTTCCTTTGGCTCCAAAGTTTCTTGTTTGTACCCAATGAGTATTCTCAACGGTGAAGGTGCACATGCTGAATTTACAGGTGTAACATTCGCTGGTGAAGGACAATTCCTCGATACAGGTTGTAAAGTGGTACATAATGCACCATATACAACAAGTAATGTAAACTCTAAATCCATTTCTAAATCCGGTGGCGCTGCAATTTATCGTGGCCTTTTGAAGATTGGTCCTAAAGCTGAGCATTCCAAAGCAACCGTTTCTTGTGAATCCTTGATGCTTGATGCTGAGTCTCAATCTGATACAATCCCAGCTATTATCGTAGAAAATGACAATGTGGATTTAGGTCATGAAGCTAAAATCGGTCGTATTTCCGACGAGGCAATTTTCTATCTTATGACTCGTGGTATTAGTGAAGAAGAAGCTCGTGCGATGCTCGTTCGTGGCTTTGTAGAGCCAATCTCTAAAGAATTGCCACTTGAATATGCAGTAGAAATGAACAATCTAATCAATCTTGAATTAGAAGGTTCTATCGGTTAAGGAGGAATTATGAGCGAATTACTATTTAATGAACTCCCTAGACCGACATTCAGATGGTTGCGCGTTAATCATACTGTAAGCTCTCTAGCTGGAGAAGATACAGCGGTACAATCCATCGCTGTGGAAGCGAATAAAGATATACTTTCACCATTACCTGTTGGTACAGCATTACTAGATGGTAATTATGAAGGTGCTAATAAAGAAGCTGTTCAAGTATTAGTTGAAAAAGCGGAAGGCTATGCTATCAATGTGCCTCCTAAGGCGAAAGAAGTTGTAGGTATCCGCATTGATGCTAATGCTCGTGTGGCAAACCGTTTCCAATTTATCGTTGGTGAAGGTGCTGAACTAGAAGTGCAATTTTATGTAACGGGCTCTGGGGATGCATTGATAAATGTTAGTTATTTAAACGAATACGATGTGAAAGAAGCTGGTAAGGTTGTAGTAAAAAAGGTAAATCTTTTGCCTGAACATGTACAACATATCGAGCATCGATACACTAAATTAGAAGAAAAAGCAGATGTAGAATACATCAATATTGAAATTGGTGGCAGTGAAAACATCTTGAATTACTATCATGATTTAGTAGGTCAAGAATCCCGTATGGTTCATGACATTGCTTATCTTGGTAATAAAGAGCAAAAATTTGATATTTCTATGGTTATGAGTCATGGTGGTAAAAAATCATTTAGTGATATTCATACCTTAGGTGCTCTTAGTGGCAATTCTAAAAAATCCTTCAGAGGGACCCTTGATTTTCTTAATGGAGCAACAGCTTCTGAAGGTGCGGAAGAAGATACTTGCTTATTGTTAGATCCAACTGTAAAATCTGTTTCGTTACCACTTTTATTGTGTAAAGAAGATAATGTAGTTGGTAATCATGCAGCAAGTGCAGGCCAAATTGATCATAATAAATTGTTCTATATCATGAGCCGTGGCTTTAGTGAGGTAGAGGCAAAACATATCATTGTTGAATCTATGATTCGACCTATTATTGATCGCATTGGTGATGAAACGATTGAAGAAGCAGCGTTAGCAGCTGTACGTAATAAAATTTAAAGAGGCGTTTTTATGAGACCAATTGCAGAAGCATACAAAGACTTTCCTATATTACATAAAGAGCATAATGGGCATCGTGTTATCTATTTAGATAGCGGTGCTACTGCTCAAATTCCACAGTCCGTAATTGACCGTGTTGTGGAACATATGACACAACGTAATGGTAACCCACATCGTGGTTCTCATATTTTAGCCATTGAAGCATCTGAAGACTATGAAAATGCACGGGATCGCGTAGTTGAATTTATCAATGCTCGCGAACGCGAAGAGGTTATATTTACACGTAATAGTACGGAGTCAATGAACTTGATTGCCCACAGCTATGGCCTTCATAATGTGAAAAAAGGTGACAAGATTGTCATTACTGTTGCTGAACATCATGCGAATCTTGTAACATGGCAATATGTGGCAGAACAGACGGGGGCAACCTTAGAATACATGTATCTTGATGAACATGGGCACTTAAAAGATGGTGAAATCAATAAAATTGATGAAAAGACTAAAATTGTTGCTTTCGCTCATGTTAGTAACGTGCTTGGTATGGAATTCCCAGTAAAAGAATTAACTGAGAAGGCTCACTCTGTAGGTGCTATTGTTGTTCTAGACGGTGCTCAATCTACACCTCATAAAAAAATTGACGTACAAGCATTGGATTGCGATTTCTTCGTATTCTCTGGCCATAAAATGTGTGCATCTCAAGGGATTGGTGTACTATACGGTAAACGTGACTTATTAGAAACTATGCCTCCATTCCTATTGGGTGGCGATATGATTGAGTATGTAAAAGAACAAACTGCTACATTCAATGAGCTTCCATATAAGTTTGAGGCAGGTACTCCAAATGCTGATGGTGCTGTTTCCTTGCATGCAGCTATTGATTATTTGGAATCCTTTGGAATGGATGCTATAGAAGCCTATGAAGAGGAGTTAGTAGCTTATATTCTTCCTAAGATTGTTGAATTGCCACATGTCCATGTTATTGGTTCTCAAAATCCTAAGGAAAAACATGGCGTTATTGCGTTTACTGTAGATGATGTACATCCTCATGACGTAGCTACGATTTTGGATTCTAAGGGGATTTGCGTTCGTTCCGGTCACCATTGTGCACAACCATTAGGTGCGTTCTACAATGTATCCGCATCTACTCGTTTAAGTATGTACTTATACACTCGCAAGGAAGATTTAGACGCATTCCTTGAAGTATTAAAGACTGTTCGTTCAGTAATGGGTTTTAAAGATTAGGAGAGTTACCACTAATGGAAATGGATCAATTATATACGGAACTTATTTTGGAACATAACCAAGATAAACGTAATAAGCATGAATTATCTGAATTTACAAATTCTGAACATGGACATAACCCTAGTTGTGGTGATGATCTAATATTACAACTCAATGTAGTAGATGGTATCATTAAAGATGCTGCATATACAGGTTCTGGTTGTGCTATTAGCCAAGCATCTGCATCTATGATGATTGATATCATTAAAGGCAAATCTGTTGAAGAAGCGCTTCGTTTGGTAGAAATTTTCTTAGGTATGATTAAAAAAGAAATTACCGATGAAAATGAGTTAGAAGAATTGGAAGATGCTATGGCATTACAAAATATTTCTAATATGCCAGCACGTGTGAAATGTGCAGTTCTTGCATGGCATACATTGAAAGAGGCTTTAAAGAAATAATATGAAGAAAACGATATTATTTGATTTAGATGGAACCTTAACTGACTCTCAAGAAGGTATTCTTAAAAGCATTAAATTTGCATTGGAACATTTCGGTTATACTGTACCTGATGAAGAAACATTACAATTGTTCTTAGGACCACCATTGGTAGATGCTTTCCAAGAATATTGTGGTCTGACCTTTGAGCAAGCGGAAGAAACATACTTTAAATTCCGTGAACGTTATGGTACCATTGGTAAATTTGAAAATAAAGTATATCCGAATATTGTAGACTTATTGGCTAAATGCAAAACTGAACAATATACTATAGCTGTAGCTACTGCAAAACCAGAACATTATGCTAAAGATATTCTTGATCACTTCGAATTGACACCATACTTTGATGTTATTGTTGGTGCTAATTACGAAGCGGGATTGTTACACAAAAAAGAAATTCTTGAAAAAGCTCTCACGCTATGTGGTAACCCATTAACTGATGAAAATGGTCGTCGATTGACATTCATGGTTGGAGATCGTAAGTACGATGTAGAAGCAGCTAATGAACTTGGCTGTATCTCCATCGGTGTTACCTATGGTTACGGTACAGAATCTGAGTTAAAAGAAGCGGATGCTGAATATATCTGTGATGATGTTGATGAAATTGCTGATGTTCTCAATCTTGAAGAAATGATGGTTCGTAGATAAGCTATATAAATAGAATTACATATCAACCCAAATAAAAAGCTAGAGGAAATCCTCTAGCTTTTTTGCATTTTCATTTTATGTTATTTTTTTAGGCCACTCTTTTTAGCTAATGTTTTGATAACCTTAGCACTTTGTTTTTTCAACTTGCCTCCTGTTTGTTTGAGTTGGATACGTGTACGAGAAACACGACCAAGTGTAGTAATCTTAGTTTTGCGACGTGGCTTCATATCACGTTCGTTACCAAAGTCGCCACGTTGCACACTTGTTGCCTTTACTTTTTCAGCTCTAAAAGATTTACGTAAGGCTTTCATAATTAACGTAAGCGGTAATGTTTGCTCGAAGGAATACAAATCAACTGCTACATAACCAAGTGCAGGATATGTGTGCAATGTAAAGTGAAAACCTGGTGCGACAGAAAGGAGGGCGATTTCCTCGTCCATAACCTGACAACTGATTTCATCTACATCAAGTTCAGCTAAGTCAAATGCGGTTGCTACACTTTCCTGTACAGCTGTAGCGGATGAAATTGCGTCTTCATCGCAGGAATATAAATCAATTAACAGTTCTTGTCCTAATGCTTCTGCCATAACAACACCTTCCTTCAGAAAATAATATCTCATTTATTATACATAGATTTAAGCATTAAGTCCAATTATATGAGAATACATTAAAAGTCAAACGTTATTTTTATGAAATTTGACTTTTATGTTGACTAAGGTCAAAAAGTCAAATATAATAGAGTTATGATAAAGAACAAATAGTCAAAACTATAGTAAATAAACTTTAAAGGGGTGTTTTTTATGAGTATGATAGCTGATAAAATAGAAAAATTTATATTAGACCGTATGCGTGAAGAACAAGAAAAGCTAATTTTAAAGCGTAATGAATTGGCTGATGAATTAGATTGTGCGCCATCCCAAATTAGTTACGTGTTAAGTACGCGTTTTTCTAATGAGCGCGGTTTTGATGTTGAATCAAGACGTGGCTTGGGTGGATATATTCGAATCAAAAAAATTAACCCAGAAAGCTCAGATTCTTTACCTGCTGTTACAACTTATCGGATTTATGAAGGTCCAAATACGGTAGAACGATTAATTGATATGCGAGATGTAGATCAATCATTATTTCAATTATTACAATCTGAAAAGATTACCCGTCGTGAAGCTCAATTGATGCATAATTCTTTTGCTACATTAATTGAAAATGTAGACGTAGAAGAACGTAATGATGCTGTTCGTCAATTATATGCATCAATGGTGGACACTTTACGGAAGGAGTGATGATTTGTGTTATGTGATCATTGCCATAAAAATGAAGCTACTATCCATATGACTAATATCATAAATAATCAAAAGACTGAGCAACATCTTTGCAGTGCTTGTGCCACCGAGTTACAACAAGCTGGAAAATTATCTCCTTATAGTTCTTTTATGAATGATATGTGGGATAATAACTTTTTTACTAATGATTTTTTTAAGAATATGGTCTATCCAGATAACTTATTAAAAGCTCATCAATCTAAGAGATGCCCTCAGTGTGGTATTACTTATGATGAATTCAATCGGGTAGGTAAGTTTGGCTGTGGTCAATGTTATGAGACTTTTAATAGTGAAATAAATCCATTATTAGAACGAATACAAGGTAGTTCTGAGTATGAAGGGGCTATACCTAGTCGTGGTACTAATGTATTTAAAGCAAAGTATGAAGTAAAGCAATTGCGCCGTCAATTAGATACAGCTATTCAAGCTGAAAACTTTGAAGAAGCCGCAATTTTGAGAGATAAAATTAAAAATCTAGAAGTTATCATCGATGGTGATAACGAATAGGAGGTTCTTATGTTAGATACTATATTGGACTCTCCGCTAAGTCAGTGGCTGTGTCAGGATACAGAGGCGACTGACCACATTGTAATTTCAAGTCGTATACGATTGGCGAGAAATTTTGATGATATATTGTTTACGAATCGTGAAGATACAGTTTCCTTAGAAAAAGTGAATACAATCTCTCGAGGCCTATTGCCAATATTAAAAAAGGCTGATGAGCATCAATATACAAATATTAGCCTTGAGCAATTAAGTCAACGTGAACGTGCTGTCTTAGTTGAAAAACATTTAATGAGTCCTGCTTTAGAGGAAAAATTACTGTATCGTAATTTGATCGTATCTGATGATGCTTCTATCGCAATTATGGTAAATGAAGAAGATCATTTACGTATTCAATCTATGGCTCCAGGACTTAAATTGCAACAAGCTTATAATCATGCAGTTCAAATTGATAAAGCTATCGAAGCAAAATACCCTTATGCCTTTGATGAGCGATTTGGTTATTTAACTGCTTGCCCCACTAATGTGGGTACAGGTTTACGGGCCTCTGTTATGTTACACTTACCCGCATTGACGTTATCTGGTCGTATTACGAGACTCATTCGTAACATAATACAATTAGGTTACTCTGTACGAGGGTTGTATGGGGAAGGTTCCGAAGCTTTAGGTTGTATTTACCAGATTTCTAATCAACGAACGATGGGTATTAGTGAAGAAGCAACTATTGAGCAATTGATTAAAATCGTAGAAGGAATTATTGCAGAAGAACGAAAGTCTCGGCAATCTTTATTACACAATGATAAAGAAGGTTTGGAAGATATACTTTGGCGATCCTATGGAGTTTTACAATATGCACGCCGTGTAAGCGGTAAAGAGGCACTTAGTAAGCTTAGTGATATTCAATTAGGTGTAGATTTAGAAATATTACCATTCTGGGGTAAAGATACTTTTAATGAGCTTGTTGCTATAACTAGACCAAACTTCCTCTCTAAATATTTAGGTAGTGAAAATTTGACAGATACCGATCGCGACAGCTATCGTGCAAAGGTGATACGTCAAAAAATTTCAAATTAATATAAGTACATAAATAATTAATGCATGATTATTTATTTTGTATAGATTGATTTATATAATTTTCTTAGTTTACTGTTAAGAGATTTGTAAAAAATAGTAAATATTAATACTAGATAGCATAATAGATTAATAGAGTTTAATAATATTTTTGATATTCCAATGGTTATTTCACCATTGTTTACATATATTTGAAAAGAAATAATTACAATTTACATAGATAGATGAGGTGATATTATGATGCAACGGTTTACAGACGATGCACAGCGTGTTCTTTCGTTAGCTCAAGAGGCTGCTTTGGAGTTAGGACATGACTATGTCGGTACTGAACACGTACTCATCGGCCTTACAAAGGTTAAAAATGGTGTAGCAGCTAAAGCTTTAGAAGAGCTTGGCCTTGTTACAGAAGATATTTTTGAAGCTGTAGAAGAACATGTAGGACGTGGTAATAAAAAGGCAACATCAATATATATGACACCTCGCGTTAAACATGTACTTGAGCTTGCCATTCAAGTAGCAAATCACATGAATCACAATTACGTTGGTACTGAGCATATTCTATTGGGCCTACTTAGCGATGGTAGCGGTGTTGCAGTTGCTATTTTACGAGCTATGAATATACGTAGTAATGACGTAGTAGAAGCAATTCGTAGTATTCTTGGCTCGAATAAAGGTAGCAATAATGGTGGTCAAGAGGGAATAAATAGCAATAATGATTTAGGTGAGCTGTCAGATTTTGCAACTGACCTTAATGAGTCTGCTAAACAAGGTAAGATTGATCCCGTTATTGGTCGCGATACGGAGATTCAACGAGTCATTCAAATTCTCAGTCGTAGAACTAAAAATAATCCTGTTCTTATCGGTGAACCAGGTGTAGGTAAAACAGCTATTGCCGAAGGCTTGGCACAGCGCATTGTGACTGGTAATGTACCGGAGATTTTGCGTAATAAACGCATTATATCTCTTAGTATTGGCTCTATGTTAGCGGGTGCTAAGTACCGTGGTGAATTTGAAGAACGGTTAAAAAAAGCTATCGATGAAGTACAACAACATGATGATATGATTATCTTTATAGATGAAATTCATACATTGGTTGGGGCAGGTGCTACTGAAGGTGCTATGGATGCAGCTAATATCTTAAAGCCAGCTTTGGCACGAGGTGAATTCCAAGTTATCGGTGCCACAACACTTGATGAATATAAGAAACATATAGAAAAAGATGCTGCTTTAGAGCGTCGTTTTCAACCCGTTCAAGTAGGAGAGCCTAACGAAGAGGATGCTCTTGAAATTTTAAAGGGCTTAAGAGATCGGTATGAAGCTTTCCATAAGGCTAAGATTACAGATGAGGCATTAACAGCAGCTGTGTCTTTATCTAGCCGATATATTACAGATCGATTCTTGCCTGATAAGGCTATCGATGTAGTCGATGAAGCTGCATCTAAGGTTCGTATGAAAGTATTTTCTGCAGCACCTGATGTTAAAGCATTAGAGGATCGCCTCAATACAGTTAAGAAAGAAAAAGAAGCGGCTGTTACGTCTCAAGATTTCGAAAAGGCTGCAAAGCTTCGCGATGAAGAACAATCACTAGTAAAAGAAATTGGTGATAAAAAATCTATCGCTAAAGAAAAAAGTGATCAAAAGTTAATAGTAACAGAGGAAGACATAGCTGCTGTAGTAGCACAATGGACAGGCATTCCAGTGGCTAAAATTGCAGAAGAAGAGTCTGCAACCTTACTACATTTAGAAGAAGAACTTCATAAACGCGTAGTAGGTCAAGATGAGGCTGTTACTGCTGTAGCTAAAGCTGTACGCCGTGCAAGGGCTGGATTAAAAGACCCAAAACGGCCTATTGGTTCATTCTTGTTCCTTGGGCCAACTGGTGTAGGGAAAACTGAGCTAGCAAGAGCGCTTGCATCCTCCTTGTTCGGCGATGAATCTGCTATGATTCGACTTGATATGTCTGAATATATGGAAAAACATACTGTGTCTCGCTTAGTCGGTGCCCCTCCAGGTTATGTAGGCTATGAAGAAGGTGGCCAATTAACAGATGCGGTACGTCGTAAACCATATAGCGTTATCCTCCTCGATGAAGTGGAAAAGGCACATGCAGATTTCTTTAATATTTTGTTACAAGTTCTTGATGATGGTCGTCTTACTGATAGTCAAGGAAGAACTGTAGATTTCAGAAATACAGTTATTATTATGACAAGTAACTTAGGTGCTAAAGCTTTACATAAAAACTCTCCAGAACTTGGTTTCTTAGCAGCTAAAAAGGCTGATTCTAATGTTGATGAAAATAAAGGAATTGATTTTAAAGAGGCTAAGAAGTCGGTAATGGATGCGGTAAAACGTTATTTTAGACCTGAGTTTTTAAACCGCATCGATGAAATGATTGTATTCCATCCATTAACTGAAGAGGACTTAAAAGAAATTGTAACTATCTTGATGAGTGATGTTACAAAACGTCTTGAAGAGCGTGATTTACAATTAGAAATCTCTCCTGAGGCTATGAAATTACTCGTTAAGGAAGGCTCTGATTTTACGATGGGGGCTCGACCATTAAAACGTGCTATTCAACGTTTAATTGAGGACCCAGTGTCGGATCTTATTTTGAAAGGAGATGCAAAAGAAGGCAAAATTATTAAAGCAGATGCAAAGGATAATGATCTTGTTGTATCAATATGATAAAAAATACAAATTATACAGTTGATGACTACCTTTCATATAAAAAATATAAGTTAAATGGTATACTATAGAATGATGATAGTTAACCATGTAGTAAAATTATGCATAAAAGGTCATGAATGGTTATCATTCATGGCCTTTCTTTTTAAAAGTTTTGAGGTATTATGGCAAAAGCAAAATCAGTATTCTTTTGTCAAAATTGTGGGGCTGAATCCTCTAAATGGATGGGCCGTTGTCCACAATGTGGAGAATGGAATACATTAGTTGAAGAAATAATTAAAGAAACTAAACATAGTCGAACACCTTCTCGAGGTGTTGGAAATCAAACGGCGAAGCCTACTGCCTTGCCAGATATCGAAATCTCTTCTATTGCACGCGTATCTACAACCTTTGGTGAAATTGACCGTGTATTAGGTGGGGGTATAGTGCCGGGTGCTCTAATGCTTTTAGGTGGTGATCCTGGTATTGGTAAATCTACTCTGTTACTACAGGTTTCTCAGAAGGTAGCCGATACAGTAGGAGCAGTTCTTTATGCATCTGGTGAAGAGTCTCAGTTACAACTTAAACTTCGAGCAGAACGACTGCATATTAATACTGAACGGTTACAAGTTATTGCAGATACTGATCTAGATCATATATTGGAGCAAGCTGAAGCAATGACTCCTTCCTTACTAGTCATTGACTCTATACAAACTATGTATACTGGAGATATAGATGCTGCGCCAGGCAGTGTTAGTCAAGTTCGTGAATGCACATCTCGCCTACTTCGCTTCTGTAAAGAACGAAATATACCTACTGTAATCATTGGTCATGTAACAAAGGAAGGCAACATTGCAGGGCCTCGTATGTTAGAGCATATGGTAGATGTAGTGCTTTACTTTGAAGGGGAGCGTTCCTATCAATTCCGTATATTACGGTCTATTAAAAACCGTTTTGGATCTACATCAGAAACAGGCATTTTTGCCATGGTAGAGGAAGGGTTACAGGAATTGTCCAATCCGTCTGCTTCT